>JAGLNZ010000001.1 GCA_023139225.1 Desulfobacula sp.
CCTGACCAAAGTTTTCCAAAATAATGATGACAAGGAGATGCTATGGAAAAAAATGATAAAATCCCTCATATAAACCTAGATTATTTTGAAGACCTTACCGGAAATATCAAAAACGGTGAGAAAGGTGATGTGGATGAGGTAGGGAAGCGCATCAAACAGGTGAGAGAGGAAAGGGGCATTTCCATTGAGGATCTTTCCAATCTGACAGGATTTGATATTTCCCGGCTTAAGGACATTGAAAGCGGCCAGGAAAAACCACAGCTTGGAACTGTGATGAAACTTTCCAAGGCTTTGGATTCTGCTGTGGGTCACCTGGTGTCAGGCATAGGGACCAAGCTGTATTCCATTACAAGGAAAGATGAAAGAAAACAAATTTCGCGTTCCAGTTCAAAAACCGGCAAGCAGAATGTCTATTCCTACATGAGCCTTGCCCCTGAAGTTCAGGGCCGTCATATGGAAGCCCTGATCGTACAATTGGAAAAAAGCGAAGACAAAGAAATATCCGTCCATAACGGGGAGGAATTTGTTTTTGTTCTTGAAGGCGTTGCCAACCTGACAATTGGCAAAGACACCTATGATCTTGAACCCGGCGACAGTGCCTACTACCTGTCCACGACTTCCCATTTTATAACTGCAAAAACCGATAAAGCCACCATACTCGCTGTTCTGTATGAATAAGGAGGTTAAAAAAAATGACAAAACTTTTATGGCAGCCGTCTGAAGATAGAATTAAGACCACCAATATGTATCGCTTCATGAACCTTGTAAATAAAAAGTTCAACAAAGACCTTAAAGAGTATTCCAGCCTATGGGAATGGTCAGTAGACAATCTTGAGGATTTCTGGGCAACCACCTGGGATTTTATGAATATTAAGGCCTCACAATCCTATGACAAGGCCATTGATGATCCGGCCAAAATGCCGGGAGCAAAATTCTTTGTGAATTCCAAACTTAATTTTGCTGAAAACCTTTTACAATTCAAGAATGACAATTTGGCCTTAATCTTCAGGGGGGAGGATTTGATTCGAAGAACCCTGACCTATAACCAGCTCTATGATGAAGTGGCCAAAACAGCTGCCTCCTTAAAAGCACTTGGCGTAAAAAAGGGGGATCGGGTAGTTGGATTTGTCCCTAATATGCCCGAAAGCATCGTCGCCATGCTGGCCGCCACAAGTCTTGGTGCCATCTGGTCTTCGTGCTCACCTGACTTTGGGATCAAAGGCGTTCTGGACAGATTCGGTCAAACCCGGCCAAAAGTATTGTTTACTGCGGATGGATACTTTTTTAAAGGCAAACCCCTGGACAGCATTAACAAAATCGCCGGGATTGTTAAAGAGATTCCTTCCATTGAGAAAATTGTTGTGATTCCCTATGTGTCAAATGAACCCGATATAAGTTCCCTGCCCAATGCCGTACTGTTTAAGGATTTTAAAGATCCTGATGCCATAAAAATTGAATTCGAACAGATGAATTTTGATGACCCTCTCTATATTATGTATTCTTCCGGGACAACCGGACTTCCCAAATGCATGGTACAAAGTGTGGGTGGTGTTCTTTTACACCAGAAAAAAGAACTGGTGCTCCATACGGATCTAAAAGAAGAGGACACCATTTTCTATTTTACCACATGCGGCTGGATGATGTGGAACTGGCTGACTGCGGCTCTAAGTGTGGGTACCACCCTTGTTCTTTTTGACGGTAATCCCTTCCATCCCGGCCCTGATGCATTATGGAAAATGGCACAGGATGAAAAGGTTAGTGTTTTCGGGACCAGTGCAGGATATATTGAAGCATTGAAAAATGCAGGGGTAAAGCCTGGAAAACAATTTGATCTATCTCACTTAAAATCAGTTCTTTCAACCGGCTCACCCCTTTCGGATGAAAACTTTGAATTCATATACAATGAAATCAAAGATGACCTTCAGCTTGCTTCCATATCCGGTGGATCAGACCTTAACGGCTGTTTTGC
>JAGLNZ010000010.1 GCA_023139225.1 Desulfobacula sp.
TGATATTTGACAAATTCAGACTTCTTGCAACCCTGTAGCCTAATCCTGTAAGCTGGTTCACTAAAAATCCCATGACAAACCATCCAAAACAATTTACAAAATTTATCACCATCACAACCTTTACCAAACTCTTATTTAATATTACCCGCAGGCTGATTTATCCATTTGCACCGGAGTTTGCACGGGGTCTGAACGTAGACCTTTCTGCCATCACATCCGTCATTGCCGTCAACCAGGCTACATCCTTACTGGGGCCTGTGGGGGCCGGTTTTGCCGACAAATACGGATATAAAATCTTAATGCTGGTGTCACTGGGAATGCTGACCATTGGCACCTTTGCCGTGGGGTTGATCCCGGTTTATTCCGTATTGGTGATCAGTCTTTTTCTTGCAGGTTTTGCCAAAAGCATATTTGACCCCAGCCTTCAGGCCTTTATAGGCAATTTTGTTCCCTTTGAAAAAAGAGGACAGATTATCGGCATTACAGAACTTGCCTGGGCAGGATCAACTTTAGTCGGCATCCCCATAGCCGGCATTATAATTGAACGGTTCTCCTGGCAGGCGCCTTTTTTCATCATCAGCGGGCTTTCCCTGGTTTGCTTTTTTATTATTTTGAAAATAATGCCAAAGGATATAAAAAGCGCCCAAGCATCTAAAACCAGAACACCGATGATATCAAACTGGAAAACCATTATTAAAGACAAAAAAGTTCTAGGAATTTTATCATTTGTATTTTTTATGTCTCTTGCCAATGACAACCTTTTTGTGATTTACGGGGCCTGGCTGGAACAATCCTACAATCTTTCTTTGGCAGCCATTGGTTTTGGAACTGTTTTCATCGGGCTTTCAGAAATACTTGGGGAAGGCTGCACCGTCTTTTTCTCTGACAGGATCGGGTTGAAAAAATCCGTCATCATTGGCGTATCTCTGTGTACCATGGCCTATTTCCTTTTACCTGTTCTGAACGTTGGTTTGGGTTATGTTCTGGCAGGATTGTTCCTGGTTTTTTTTACCTTTGAATTTACCATTGTCTCCTCCATGAGTTTATCAACGGAACTTATACCGGAGTTAAGAGCATCCACCATGTCCGCATTTTTTGCCACTGCCGGAATTGGAAGGGTCGCCGGAGCATTCCTCGGCGGTATTATCTGGTCAAATTACGGACTCCTGGCCATCTGCCTGATATCAGGGTTTTGTACCTTTGCCGCCCTGATCTGCCTTATCATTGGTTTTTATCAGAACAAATCCATTACTTATTAAAGGCTCTTTTATTTGATTCTTTAAAATGAAAACTTGTCCCAGAATTTAAAGGACCCAAGGTGATGTGCGCCCGGAAGAAAGGGTTTAACTTCAGGGTATTTTTCTACAAAAACTGTTTGAAATCCAATGCGTTTTTTATTAAACCGGTTATGGCTGTCCGCAGCCACCCTGTACCGCATATAATAGGCATCATAATTTTTCATGTGCTTCTGACTTTTATTTTCCATAATATCTTTAAAATTTGTATGGGTATACGTTAAAAGCGTCTCAAAACTTGCAAGATAATTGACACGACTTTTATGGTGCTGAATGACATTATGATCATTGTAAAATTCTTTGATGGCAAAAACCCAGGCAAGATTCTTTCTATTAAAAAATTCTTCATGATCCTGTGTAAACACAAGCAGCCTGTCAATGACTTTTTGATTGTCTTTTACCAGTTGTCTTAATTCGCTGATCAGTTCGATCGTCGACTTTATATCGGTTATTCTCGATTGGACCATACTGATACCGTCAAGCTTTCCCGAGGCATTATATATATCAATCGTACTCTTTTTAATATCCTCATTAAGCTTAATCATCTGTTTTATTATTGGAGGGACATTATCCTGTGTTTTTGTTTTCTTGTTTGAAACATAATAAAAAATCCCTCCTGCCGAAACCATTAAAAAAATAATCAGGAAAATAACAATCAAAATTGTGCCGGAGCCTCTTCTTGTTTTAAAAATCATTCAAGATATCCTTCTATGATCATATCTGTCCCGCCATGCTTTATTTGTCTTGTTTTGAAATATTTATTCATTCAATACCAGTGAAATAATGTCATTGACTGATTTTTTTAAGCCCGGTATTTTGCTTGCACTTCTACCGGCAACATTAAGTACCTTTATATCAAACTGGGGCAGCCATTGCCGCAATACCTTGGCAGGATTTTTTTCTGTTTCAAGATCTATGTGGCGCCAGGGCTTTTTGTGGGCTTTTGCAAAATTTATGGAATCGGCAGCATTGGGCGTAAGCTTGCCAAAGGAAAATACAATGGTGCCATCGGCATCCAATACGTTTTTTTCTATATTCTCATCGTTCTCACCTTCCCCCTTGGTTAACTCAATAATGTCCGTTAATTGTTCATTGATCTCGTTAAGCTTTTGATGGCTGCCCTTTTGTTTTCGTATACCCTTAAACGTTTCCACATTTGCCCCGGTGATGGCTGAAGTTAAATTCTCAATTGTTGTGATCAAGCGTTCAAACCTTTCGCCCAATTGTTCAAACTGGGCCATATCCATAGGTGCCATTGCTGCTGCAGGAGCTTGGTCCGTTGGTGCAGGCCCGCCCAGTTTCACCCGGATCTCCTCTTTTGTCATGCCGCTTGTCTGATAATATCCATAAATTTTCTTTATAAGATCTTCTGCCTCCGGCGGATATTCCTTGACACCCTCATGTTCGACCGGATCAGGAAAAAACTCTTCAAACCGACTTAAATATTCACGAATGGTACTTGATGAAATGTCCAGACCTTTAGCCATTTGAGCAATTGATTTCATGTAATTTCCCTAATATAAATATTTAGTTTTTATATTGACGATATTCTTTGTCCGGCAAAAGAAATGTTATTTTTTTTGAAAGTCGTTCATTAATTTATATTAAATAAACCAATAAAATTCAATAATTATTTTCAAAACATATCCCTAAAAAAAACTTGAGAAAAATTAAAGAACAAAGTAAAGTTTATTCATCAATCACCTTAACTCATACAAATTTTTCATGGGAGGCTAAATGGCAGAAAAATTTGACCATACGGTATTAATTGTTGATGATGAAGAAAAAATCGGGAAAGCGCTTGGCCGGCTGATGAAAGGCATTGGCGCCAAATATGTTTATCTGGAATCAGGACAAAAGGCACTTGATAGAATAAAAACTTCCTCCAAGCCCTTTTCTTTAATCCTTTCGGATCAGCGAATGCCGGGAATGGAGGGATCTGTTTTTCTGGAAAAAGCCAAAGAAATTGCTCCGGACACCATCCGTTTTCTCATTACAGGCTATGCAGATGTGGATGCGGTTACCGATGCCGTAAATAAAGGGTCCATACACCGGTATATTGCCAAACCCTGGGATAACAAAATATTGGCTGAAACTGTCAGGACCGGCCTTGAACAACATGAACTGATCATGGAAAACCACAGGCTGTTTGCACTTGCCAAAGATCAGAATACAAAATTGTACACACTTAACACGGATCTTAAAAAGAGTGCCGCCGTCCATCAAAAAGCAATTGTTCAAAAGGACAAACAAGTCGCCGAATTAAATGCCCGCCTTGAAAAAGGGTTTGAAAACAGAAATTATATCAATGAAATGGAAGCCCTCCTAAAAGAAAATCAACTGCTGGATAACGAAAAGCTCAACTCACTTTATGTTGCTGTAATTACTGAGCTGTACGAACAATTTCAGGATATTGCCACCCGAAATGGTTTTGAAATGCCGGAAGATATTCCAGGAGGATAAGATGTCGGATAACAGTGAATATGGTATCCTTGTTGTTGATGATGATGAACCCATAGTAAAAAATATGCGCCGGGTGTTGCGGCGAAAAGGATTCACCAAACTGACTTCCGCTCTCAATGGTGAGCAGGGCATCAAACTATTGGAAACCAGCCAGACCCCCTTCTTTTTAATCATGTCCGACCAGCGCATGCCAGGCATGTCCGGCAGTGAATTTTTAGAAAAAAGCATCTTGCTCAGCCCGGAATCTAGGCGGATGCTGATTACAGGATATTCAAATTTTGATGCCATTATGGATGCGGTTAATAAAGGCGAAATCCACCAGTATATTTCAAAACCATGGGACAATGACGATCTCTTGCTCAGGATAATGGGTGAACTTGAAATATATAAAAATTTCCAGGAACGAAAACACCTTTATAAGGTTACAAAACGTCAGAATGCAAAACTGTTTGATCTTGCTTCATCCCAGAAAAAAGAGCTTCAAAAATTCACCATTGCCCTTGAAAACAAAAAAAAAGAGGTTGAACTGCTTATCCAGTCAGTCAAAGAGGCAAAGGATCAAGCCGAATTCAAAGAGATTTTTCTAGGGCTTGATGAACTTCTTTCCAGAACCATTACCATGAATAAAAACAATCTTACCCAGGCATTTAAAATAGCAAGAAAAGAAGTCATTTCCATGGCGGAAACCATTTCAGACCGAAACGAACTGTCCTTTTCGTCGGGAAACAGTCATAATGACAACGCGGATATAGCTGAGCCGGAAGATGAAATATTTGAAATTATTGATCAGATTATTGAAAATGTGGTCATTGCCATCGAACCGAGCCTTTTTGGCATTGGATCTGAACCCAGTACCGGTGTTGTGATTGATGATTACAAACTATTACCGGAATTTGATGAACTGGCATTTAATGACGGGTTTATCACTAAAGGCGAGCGTGAAAGAGCTTTGGAAGAGCTGGAGGAAAAAGAGGCTGGATTGTCCATGGGGCTAACCATTGATAAAGTCCTGGCCCAGAATGACTTTTTAAGAAGACAGGACTTAAGCCGAATATTTGCAAAACTTGCCATGATTGAAACCAGGCTTTTAGACCGGGAGCTTGCTAAAATGATGGTGGCTCGGGAGATTGCATCAAGAAAGGATATTGACCGGGCGTTTCGAAAACAATTAAACAACTTTGAAGACAGCGGAGTGGCAACATTTTTAGGCGATATTCTGGTGGAATCCGAGATTATTGACCCGGCAATCCGGGATGAAGTTATGGCCGCTCAGGATCGAACCGGGAAAAAGAAAAGTGCCATTGACCAGTCTTCTCAATTTTCTTCTGAATTCGGCGCTTTTGTGGATCTCCAGATTTCAGAAGACAGGGTTCAGGTATGGATACGGGTTCCCAAGACCGTGCAGGGGACAACAGATGTTGAACCGGTCAAGAAACTGATAAAAAAACGCGGTATAAAGTATGGCATCGCAGATGACATGGAAATTCGCAAATTTCTAAAAAATTGCACTGATCCCCATGAAAAATTTATTGTGGCCCGGGGAATTGCCCCCAGTGTTGGAAAACCGGCCCAGATTATATACCATTTCAATATAGAATCTGATTCAGCAGGAATCATCAATGAAGATGGTTCCATTGATTTCAAGGCAAGGGGAGATTCTCCCTTTGTGAAAAAAGGGCAGGTCCTGGCTGAAAAGAAACCCATGGAACAACCCAAATCCGGCATAGATATTTTTGGTGAAACCCTTCTGGTGGGTGATGTGGATGATGTCCCCCTTGAAGGCGGTGAAGGGGTTGAATTGTCAGAAGATGAATTAACACTGACTGCGACCATTACAGGCCAGCCAAGTATTGATATCAAAGGGGTGATATCTGTCCTGGAATCCTTTACCATCAAAGGGGACGTGGACTTTAAAACCGGTAATATTAATTTTAACGGCAATGTGATTGTCACCGGCACGGTTAAGGAAGGCTTTCTTGTTGAATGTGAAGACCTGACGGCCAATGAAATTAATGGCGGTATCATCAGAATAAAGGGAGATCTTAAAATTTCCAATGGTATTGTGAATGCGAATATCCAGACTCAGGGCAGTGTTCAGGCCAAATTTCTGAATAAAACAAAACTATACGGATATGGCGATATGATGGTAACAAGAGAAATCATGGAATCCCATATTGCCATCAGTGGAGGCCTGAATAATGAGGCCGGCAGGATTACGGCCTGTACCATTGCTGCCAGAAAAGGGATGAGCGTCAAGCAGATCGGTACGGAAAAATCCGAATATTCCACTGTCAAAGCAGGAGCAGATGATCATATCCGATGGATCGCTGAAAAATATGATACAAAGATAGAAAAAAAGCAAAAAGAGCTCGACTTAACCATTGCAGGGAAAATGGAATACGATGAAGCGTATAATGCTTTGCACGTTGATATTGCCAACCAGACCTTTGCCCAGGAAAAAATCACCAAAAAAATAGATTATTTAGAAAACAAAATTGGAGAACTCAAAGAAAAAGAAGAAAAGGCCAAAATCGTCAAAGAGCTCAAAGAGCTTGAGGCAACGGTACAACAAGCTGACAAGAGGATTAAAGCCATTTTTGAAGAGCAGGATGTTGTCCAGCAAAAATCCAATGAAAATGAAAAGAAAATTGAAGAATTAAATGAAAAAATTCAAAGCATACAAAAAGAAAAGGACAAGCTCATCAGCCGACTTGAAAAAGAAGATCCGATCCCTGAACTGAAAGTCAATAAAAAACTTTACACAGGCACAAGAATAACCGGCACCCAGGCCTCCATGATTCTCAAACAGGATCTTGGCGCTTCAAAATTCACAGAAATTGATTCACAAAATCCTGACAGCCCAAAGCAGCTGATTCACCAAACCATTAACCTGTAAAGGAAAAGAAAATAGCTGAAACAAAAAAACATAAAATACTTGTGATTGAATCGACTATTGCCTTGTCAAACAGGATGCAGAGCCTTTTGTCTGCCAAAGAATATCAAGTGAGCAGTTTCAAAGTGTCAGCCGATGCACTTGAAGATCTTGAAGCATCGAAAACCTCCCCCTATACCCTGATCATCTCAAGCTATATAATGCCCAAGATGAAAGGGGATGAAATCCTGAAAAATGCAAAGGAAACAGCCCCGGATACCCAGCGGTTACTGCTCGCAGATACGGCCGATTTGCAGACCCTGGTCAGCGCCGTTAATGAGGCCGGCATCCACTCCTGCCTTACCCTTCCCTTTGAAGATAAGGACTTTCTCATGCAGGTGAATCATTGCTGCAACCAATATGAAATCAACAAAAACCAGAAAAACCTCAATAAAATCATCCAGCGCCAGAATAAGCAGCTATTTCAAATTGCCGATAATTTCAAAAAAAAAGAAGCCTTATATTCAGACCAGCTTGGGGGAAAAGAAAAAAAAATTCGCATACTTGAATCCCGAATCCGGGCGACAGGCAGATCTGCCTATCCGGATAAACCTGCTTTGCTGCAAGATATCCTGGCCAAACGCAATGTTTCATTTTCTTTGAATAATTTTGGTGAAGAATTTATAAAAATTCGGGATCAGATAAAACAAATTATTGAAACGAGCGTTTCCAGTCAAAATATTATACTTAAACCAATTTCATATCAGGAAGCATTTGCCCATACGCTCTCAACAAACGGATCCCGGCCTTTTGCAGAAAAAATACTGCCGTTGGTCTATACCCTGCTTAAAAAAAAGAATATGCCCGATGTTGAATCATCCGGAGAAGTCAAGGCAGTTATTCTGGATGACCATTTTGAACTGACGCTTTCAAAAAATAAAACCCAGGCATTGATTAAAATAAAAACAACTGATCATCACATATTAAATCTTGCTTATGTCAAACAATTTCTTGAAAAAAATAAAATTATTAACGGGTTAAAAGAGGACCATGAAATAGATACCTGGCTTCACAAGACCACCCCGGAGGATGAACCCTTTATTATTGCCAGGGCAAAAGAACCCAAATTTCCGAAAGATGCTCAGATCAGATACCATTTTTCAACCAATTTCCTCCATGCCGGAAAAGTAAACAAAGACGGCAGTATTAATTTTCAAGACCGGGGTGAAATCCCTTATATAGAAGAGAATGCTTTTCTGGCAGCAAAGATTTTTCCTGAAGAGGGCGCCCCCGGTATTGATGTCCTTGGAAAAGAGATTGCCGTGGGTGACCCCGTTGACCTTACCTTTTCCTCGGGTCCCGGAACCAGGATATCTGAAGATGGTGTTAGAATCTATGCCACAACAGCCGGACAGCCCCACCTTGACGCTATGGGAAATATTTCCGTCTGCCCGGAATTTCAGATTAAAGGGGATCTTGGATTTGAAACAGGAGATGTGAACTTTGACGGTAATGTTATTATAAACGGCACTGTAAAGCAGGGTTTTAAAGTCAAATGCGCCTCTTTAACCGCTAAAGAAATTCAGGGTGCCCAGATCGATATAGAAGGAGATCTGAACGTCTCTTTAGGAATCGTCGATACAGAACTTGTAAAAGTAAAAGGCTCTGTTCAGGCCAAATTTGTTCACAACTCCAAAATCAATGCCTTTGGCGACCTGATTGTTCAAAAAGAAATCATTGATTCAAAAATAAATTTAAGCGGTGCCTGCATTAATGAAAACGGCTCCATCATTAATTCTAAAATTTCTGCAAAAATGGGCATCAGTGCCGGCAGTATCGGGAATAAATCTTCAAAACCCTCAACACTTACCGTCGGCGTGGATGAACATGCCAATCTGCTTGTGGCCAGGGTTGACTCAAAATTGAACATCAATAACACTGCGGTCAATGAATTGACAACCGAAGTCAAAGAACTTGAAAAAGAAGACCAGGACATGCATGCTCTCATATCCAAACAGGCCTATATCCAGGACCGGGGCCAGCTGGAATTAAAAAATATTGAAAAAAAAATGGAAGACCTGAAAGCTTCAGGGAATATGGCAGCATTTCAAAAGGTGTCCAAAACCATTAAGGAAATACAAAAAAATACAAAAAAAGCTGAAGAAGAAATCAACAAAGGATTTGACCGCCAGGATGGGATCATTCTTGAAATTTCCCAGAAAAAAGGCAGGATAAAAGAATTTGAAGACCAGAACAAAGAACTTTTAGATGAGAAAAAGCGATTATTGGAATTTTCGGACAGAAAAGAGCCCTTACCCGAAGTAAAGGTTGCAAAAAAGATAGAATCCGGAACAAAAATTTTTGCTGCCAATTCATCCTTGAACCTATACAACTCTTCTTCCAGGTGCAGGATCAAAGAATTTTCCAGAAGCCCGGATGGTGC
>JAGLNZ010000100.1 GCA_023139225.1 Desulfobacula sp.
TTTTGTTTTTTGGTCATCTGTCTTTTCTTTTTCTTAAAAATTCTTTGGTCCTCTCTTGTGTTACCTGAAAATGCTATTTTCCCTGTCTTTTCCCTGAAATAGAGTTTAATGGGCGTTTTTTCCAAAGGAATCATCTGCCTCAACTGATTGATCAGATATCGCTTATAGGAAAAATGAACTGCTTTTGAAAAATTGACAAAACAAACAAAGCACGGTGGTTTTGCCGCCACCTGTGTGGAGTAAAAAAATTTTAATCTTTTCCCTTTATGCAATGAAGGCTCTTCCCTGTAAACAGCATCCTCAATAATCCGATTCAGCACACCGGTATTGATCCTGTGGCAATATTCCTTGTAGATTTTGACGACTTCATCCAGGATCCTATGGCAGCGTTGTCCTGTCAGGGCTGAAATCGTTATGGCAGGCGCATAGGATAAAAATTTTGCCTTATACCTTAAATCCTTCATATATTTTTTTATATTTTTTCGTTCCTTGTCCAGAAGGTCCCACTTGTTTAACAGAAACAGGGCGCCGCATCCCCTGTCTTCAGCATATCCTGCAATGGTAATATCCTGATCCGTAATCCCTTCATCCGAATCGATCAAAATTAACGCCACATCACACTCATCAAGACTTTTCAATGCCTTCAGGATGGAAAATTTTTCAATTTTCTGGGTGACCTTGCCCTTACGCCGAATACCTGCCGTATCCACAAGGATAAACTGCCTGCCTCTATGCTCAACACTGAGTTCTATGGCATCTCTTGTGGTACCGGCCTTTTCATCGACCACTACCCGCTGTTCGCCAAACAGCCTGTTGGCAAGGGAAGATTTTCCTACATTGGGCCGGCCGACAATGGCAATTTTAATCAGGGAGTCATCGTCGTCGTCTTCCTGCTCATATTCCGGCAGCGCTTCCATAAGGTCATCTAAAAAATCACCCACACCAATACCGTGTTCTGCTGAAATCTTATAAAAATGATCAATGCCCAATGAATAAAACTCTGAGAGCTCATCATATTGTTTGGTGCTTTCTATTTTATTGATCAGATAAAACACCGGTTTGGACATCCTTCGTAAAAAATCAGCCAGCTCCCGGTCATAGGGTGACAATCCTGCCCTGCCATCCATTATGAAGATGAGGACATCGGCCTGGTCAGCCGCGGCCGTCAACTGGTCTTTAATCTGGGAGGCAAAATAATCATCATCCGAACTTAAAAACCCGCCCGTATCGATCACGGTAAACTCAATATCATCCCATAGTGCATCCGCATAGTGCCTATCCCTTGTCACACCCGGAAAATCATCCACAAGCGCCTGTCTTGAGCGTATAATCCTGTTAAACAATGTGGATTTGCCCACATTGGGTCTGCCCAGAAGGGCCACAACCGGTTTCATGTTTTAACCTCCAAAAATTAAACGAAAACTTTTTTTGTCTTATACAATATATTGAATTATTTATAAATAGGTATGATGAATCCCATTTAAATTGTCTTTATTTTGTCCAGGAAAATAACAAAGAACCGATACACAG
>JAGLNZ010000101.1 GCA_023139225.1 Desulfobacula sp.
TTGTCAGATACAGGAGGAGTGGTGTATTAAAACGACTTAAGGCAACGCCTGTCACTGCATTTGAATATTTGACCGCCCAACTGGTATCCCGGGTTGTGATTTTGCTTTCCACATCATTTCTGGTCTGGTTTGGATGTGATTTTTTCTTTTCTTTTCAGATGCATGGATCATATTTTGATGCATTCGTGGTTTTTTTGGCAGGAACGATCTGTCTTGTCTCTCTTGGTCTTATCATAGCGTGCCGGGGAACCAATGAAGAATTGACCAATGGGTTTATCAATTTTATCTGCTGGCCCATGATGTTCTTATCTGAAGTATGGTTTTCCGTCGAAGGGGCGTCGGCCTGGGTGAAAAGTCTTGCAAAAGTGTTGCCGCTAACGCATTTTTTGTCGGCAATCAGAAAAATTATCAATGATGGTGCCACACTTTCCCAGGTCTCTTCAGAAATTACCATACTACTTGTGATGAGCCTTATTTTCTTGAGTATCGGTTCTTTATTGTTTTCCTGGACAAAATAAAGATAATTTCCCTGTGTCGTATCATTACTATTTATAAATAATTCAATATATTGTATAAAACGATAAATATTTTAGTTTAATTTTTGGAGGTTGAAACATGAAACCGGTTGTGGCCCTTCTTGGCCGCCCCAATGTGGGTAAATCCACACTTTTTAACAGGATTACACGGGCCAGAAATGCGCTTGTTGATGATTTTCCGGGTGTGACAAGGGATAGACACTATGCTGATGCAAAGTGGGATGATATTGAATTCACGGTAATTGATACAGGCGGTTTCTTAAGTTCGGACGATGATTATTTCGCCTCTCAGATCAAAGATCAGCTGACGGCTGCGGCTGACCAGGCCGATGTCCTCATCTTCATCATGGATGGAAGGACAGGATTGTCACCCTATGACCGGGAGCTGGCTGATTTTTTGCGCAGGATGTCCAAACCCGTGTTTTACCTGATCAATAAAATTGAAAGCTACAAACAGCATGATGAGCTTTTAGAGTTTTATTCATTGGGCATTGATCACTTTTATGAGGTCTCGGCAGAGCACGGCATTGGGGTGGGTGATTTTTTAGATGATCTGGTTAAAGCTCTGCCGGAATATGAGCCGGTGGAAGAAGACGAAGAGACCCTGATTAAAATTGCTATTGTGGGCAGGCCCAATGTAGGAAAATCTTCCCTTGCCAACAGGCTGTTTGGTGAACAGCGCGTAGTGGTCAATGAAAAGGCAGGTACCACACGCGATGCCATAGAACTAAGCGTTGAACATAAAGGCAGACAGTTTATCCTTGTGGATACAGCAGGGATCAGGCGAAAGGGCAAGGTTACAAAGAAACTTGAAAAATTTTCCATCCTCAAATCATTGAAGAGCCTTGATGAGTGTGATGTGGCGTTAATTCTGATCGATTCGGATGAAGGAATTACGGATCAGGATATTACCATTGCAGGATATGCTGAAGACAGGGGATGCGGTGCTTTGTTCCTGTTAAACAAGTGGGATCTTTTAGATAAGGAACGGAAAAATATAAAAAAATATATGAAGGATTTAAGGTATAAGGCAAAATTCTTGTCCTATGCGCCTGCCATAACGATTTCAGCCCTGACAGGACAACGCTGCCATAAGATCCTGGATGAAGTCGTCAAAATCTACAAGGAATATTGCCACAGAATTAATACCGGTGTTTTGAACCGGATTATTGAGGATGCTGTTTACAGGGAAGAGCCCTCGCTGCATAAAGGAAAAAGATTAAAATTTTTTTACTCCACACAGGTGGCGGCAAAGCCGCCGTGTTTTGTCTG
>JAGLNZ010000102.1 GCA_023139225.1 Desulfobacula sp.
TTTGTTAATTTTTCAAAAGCGGTTCACTTTTCCTATAAGCGATACCTGATTAATCAGTTAAGGCAGATGATTCCTCTTGAAAAGACGCCCATTAAACTCTATTTCAGGGAAAAGACAGGGAAAATAGATTTTTCAGGGAAAACAAAAGAGAGCGAGAGAATTTTTCAAAAAAAGAAAAAACATAATACCAGGAAAAAAAAGCAGCGAAAAGAACAGAGCAAAAGAAAAAGAGAAAGGGATATGGATAATTCTTAAAGAGAATGGATCTTTTCGAATCGCATAATGCGCAGGACAAATCCCTGCCCCGCCCTCTGGCCGACAGGATGCGCCCCCAAACCCTTGATGAACTTGTGGGCCAGGAGCATATAACAGCCAAAGGATGTCTTTTCCAAAAGGCCATTGAAGATGACAGGGTTTTTTCCATCCTTCTCTGGGGACCGCCCGGATGCGGAAAAACAACCCTGGCAGGCATTATTGCCAATGGAACAAAATCCGAATTTGTAGAGATTTCAGCTGTTCTGTCCGGGGTCAAAGAGATCCGGCAGATTATTGAACAGGCCAAAAAAAGACGGGCATTGTATAAAAGACGAACCATTCTTTTTGTGGATGAAATCCACAGGTTTAACAAGGCTCAGCAGGACGCCTTTCTCCATCATGTGGAAAATGGGCTGATTACCCTGGTGGGAGCTACTACCCAAAATCCTTCCTTTGAAGTCATTCCCGCCCTGGTTTCCAGATGCAGGGTGTTTACTTTAAAAAGTCTTGAAAAGAAAAGCATTTTAACCATTTTACAACACGCTTTGACAGATTCAAAAAATGGACTGGGTCTTGAAAAAGAAATATTGTCCAGTGATGCATCCGAGCATATTGCAAGGGTGTCTGACGGGGATGCCAGGATTGCTCTGACTAATCTTGAGACAGCAGTACTTCATTTTGTCGGAAAAAAGCAGATTAAATCCCGGGATGTTGAGACGGCCATAGAAAAAAAATCATTGTTATACGATAAGGCGGGCGAGGAGCATTTTAACCTGATTTCCGCATTTATTAAAAGTATGCGGGGCAGTGATCCGGATGCGGCGGTTTACTGGCTTGCACGCATGCTAATGGCAGGCGATGATCCGTATTACATGCTCAGGAGAATGATCCGGTTTGCCACAGAAGATATTGGTATGGCTGATCCGGGAGCATTGACCATGGCGTTGAATGCCAGTGAATCTTTTCGGATTTTAGGCCGCCCGGAAGGGGATGACGTACTTTTTCAGGCAGGTATTTATCTTGCGACTGCTCCCAAAAGCAATGCGGTTTATACGGCTCATAAACAAGTGAAAAAAAAAATCCAAAAAACAGGCTGCTTGCCGGTTCCGTTTCACATCAGGAATGCCCCGACAAAGCTGATGAAAGATTTGAATTACGGTAAAGGATACAAGTATGCCCATGACTATAAAGGGGCTTTTGTGCCCCAGTCCTATCTGCCGGATAATCTTGAAGATCAACGGTTTTATTTTCCAACGGACCGGGGTTACGAGAAAATCGTAAAACAAAGACTTGAAGCCTGGATACAATTTAAAAAAGAAAACGGATAAAATACCTTATGCGTATTGACCGAATGCTTTCCATTGTGGTGATCCTTCTTAACAGGCGCAAGATTACCGCAAAAGAACTGGCCCAGCGGTTTGAAGTTAGTCTTAGAACAATCTACAGGGATATTGAGTCCATTAATATGGCTGGAATTCCTGTTATATCAAACCAGGGAACCTATGGCGGGTATGAAATTCCTGAAAATTATAAACTCAATAAACAATATTTAAGTATTTCTGACCTAAGATCCATCCTTTCGGCGCTGAAAGGGATCAATGCAGCCCTTGATGACCATGATATCGAAATGATATTTGAGAAAGTTCAGAGCTTATTACCGGATAATGAAAAAGGTTTTTCTCAAAAAGGTGGTGAGGTAATTGTTTTTGATACTCTTGGATGGGGAAATCAGGCTAAATCAGCCAAAAAAATTCAGCAGCTTTATGATGCCATAAAAAGCAGGCATCTGATAGAAATCAGTTACATGGACAGCCATGGAAAACCATCTGTGCGGGTTGTCGAACCCATGACCGTGATTCAGAAAGGATTTTCATGGTATCTTTTCGGGTTTTGCAGGGAACGCAATGCCGCAAGATTATTCAAACTGACCCGAATGAAACAGATCACAGGTTTATCCCGGAGGTTTGAAAGAAAACAGGGAGATTATCGGGCAATTGATGAAAAATGGCATTCCCCCGGCAAAACCATAGATGTAGTTCTCAAGTTTTCAGCAAAAATAAAACATATGGTTGAGGATTATCATGAGGATTCACACATTCTTGCCGAGGATGAGGATTCAATTACCGTAAAGGCAGCATTCCCTCAAGGAGAATGGCTTTTGGGAATGATTTTAAGTTACGGCAATGCCGTTGAAGTTTTTTCTCCCGAATTTCTGCGAAGGGAAATTCTGAGCAAAATAAATGAGATGGTATCTGTCTATAAAAGGGTTTAATTGCCAAATCGTCGCTAAAAGATGATAAAAACCGGGTGGCCGGCAAAGTGAAGGCTACCGATCTGATTGATCAATTTGTGCAGGTGGACGCACTGCCCTGTCTTCTTTTCCGGCAGGCTGAAGCCCTATCCTTGACAGCCTTCCGTTACCGTCCTGGAACGGGCATCTGCACACATACCCTTTGCCATTCTTTTTAAATGCGCTGCCTGCGGCCTGTTCGATATAAGCCTTGAGATCTACACTGGTTTTGATGTGATCGATTCTGCTTTGTTCTATCATTTTCGTTCTTCCGTAAAAAAGTTGTCAAGAAAAATATTGCCAAAAGCATAAAAAAATGTTTAGCATCTCATTAGATATTTTTAATGGCACATGGGGTATTATAGTGTCAAGTCATTTTTTAAAACACAACCCGACTTTTGGAGGAGATCTAAAAACATGTAGTATAATAAAATCAATTTATACAAAACACTATGCATACCAGAAGGGGGCTATATATCTTTTGGAAAAAATCTCGCAAAAGTCAGAAAAGAAAAAGGATTAACTCAAGAAGAACTTGTAAAAATAAGCGGTGTTGCCATTTCTCAAATCAGACGTTACGAGACAGACAAATCCATACCCTTAGTGATTTGTTTTATTGGCCATCAACTGGTTGACTTTGGCGAGTTGGAGTTGATGGTCTTTTTTTATCTTTCGTGCTCCCGTAAAAAAGCTGT
>JAGLNZ010000103.1 GCA_023139225.1 Desulfobacula sp.
TGTTCCTGGGGAAGGTCATGGTCAGCAAGATTACCTCTGAGGAAGTTCTCATAGGCCGCAAGATCCACAAGGCCGTGACCGCTCCAGTTAAAGAGGATGGTTTTTTCCTTGCCCTCTTCTTTGGCTTTAAGGGCTTCACGAATTGCTATGGCAATGGCATGGTTGCATTCCGGTGCGGATATAAAACCTTCAGTTCTGGCAAAGGTCATGCCGGCATCAAAGGTTTCCATTTGATGGATTGATACCGGTCTGACGATTCCATCCAGGACGAGCTGGCTGACAATAGGTGCCATGCCGTGGTATCTTAACCCGCCGGCATGGATGGGTGCCGGTACAAAATTATGACCCAGGGTATGCATGGGCAAAAGGGGAGTCATCTGGACGGTATCCCCGAAATCATAGGCAAAGGGACCCCTGGTCAGGGTGGGACAGGATGTCGGTTCCACAGCAATAATGTCAATATCCCTGCCGTTTATTTTATCCAGGGCAAAGGGGAAGGAAAGACCTGCAAAATTACTTCCGCCGCCTGCACTGCCGATGATGATATCAGGATAGTCTCCTGCCATTTCCATCTGTTTCTGGGCTTCAAGGCCGATGATGCTCTGATGAATCATGACATGGTTAAGCACGCTGCCAAGAGCATACTTGGTATTTTCATCGGCAACAGCCTCTTCAACCGCTTCACTGATGGCCATGCCAAGACTGCCCGGAGAATCCGGAGATTTTTCCAGAATGGAACGGCCGGCCTTTGTCTCACTGCTGGGGCTTGCCGTACATCTGCCCCCCCAGGTTTCCATCATGAGGCGGCGATATGGTTTCTGGTTATAGGATATTTTTACCATGAACACCTTGCATTCAATACCAAAGAATGCACAGCACATGGAAAGGGCACTGCCCCACTGACCGGCTCCTGTTTCCGTGGTGATCTTTTTGGTGCCGGCAACTTTATTATAATAGGCCTGGGCAATGGCCGTATTGGGTTTGTGACTGCCTGCAGGGCTTACGCCCTCATTTTTAAAATAGATTTTTGCAGGGGTATCAAGGGCCTTTTCAAGGCCTCTGGCCCTGTATAAAGGAGAAGGGCGCCATATGGAATATTTTTCTAAAACTTCTTCAGGGATGTCAATCCAGCGGTCTGTGCTCATTTCCTGTTCAATCAGGTTCATGGGGAAAATTGCGGCAAGATCATCAGCTTCCAGGGGTTGGCCGGTGCCGGGATGACGAGGGGGTTCCATGGGAGTCGGCATGTCTGCCATGATGTTGTACCACCTTCTGGGCATGTCCTGATCTGATAAAACAAACTTTTTGGTCTTCATAACTTCTCCTATTATTGGGGGTTAATAAAAAATGATTGATCCTGATGCATTTAGGAGGAAATCATTTTTTTTGATTGACAATATTGGGGGCCTTGCCGGTTAACAGATAATCGGTGATCTGGGTTGCTACATCCCGTGCCACATTGTCCTGGGCCTCATAGGTGGAAGCACCTAAATGGGAAGAGCAGATAAAATTATCCAGATCCATAAGACTTATTTTTCCCGGAGGTTCGGTTACAAATACATCAAGGGCAGCTCCTCCAAGGTGGTCTGATCTTAAAGCGTCATAAAGATCGTCTTCATTAACGATACCGCCTCTGGCGCAATTAATCAGCATAGCGCCTTTCTTCATTCTTGACAGAGTATCTTTATTGAACAGGTTGGTGGTTTCATTTGTTTTAGGGGTATGAATGGAAATGTAATCTGATTGGGCCAGGATTTCATCAAAGGTGACCGGAGTAATCCCCATTTCTTCAATGGATTCAGCGGCCTGATAGGGATCAAACCCGATGACGTTCATTTTGAGCCCCATGGCTCTGTCTGCTACAATACTTCCGATGTTGCCGATACCCACAAGTCCCAGGGTCTTATTGAATATTTCGCGGCCCTTAAGGTTTTTTTTCTCCCATTTGCCGTCTTTCATAGTGGCCGTTGCCCTTGGTATATTGCGGGAAAGAGCCATTATCATGGCAATGGTGTGTTCGGCTGTTGTAATCGTGTTGCCGAAAGGGGTGTTCATAACAGCGACATCAGCCTGGGTGGCGGCGGGAATGTCGACATTATCAAGCCCGATGCCGGCCCGGCCGATGACCTTGAGATTTTTTGCCTTGGCAAGCACATCCTGGGTTACTTTTGTTTTGCTTCGAATGGATAAACCATGGTAAACACCGATGATTTCTTCAAGCTCAGACGGGCTTAAATCGGTTTTGACATCAACCTCAATGCCTGGTGTGTTTTGAAAGATTTCAATACCGACGTCGGAAAGGGGATCGCTGACAAGTACTTTCATGATAGTCCTCCTTTATTAATGAAAATTAATAAATAACTCATGTTCATTTTTTATACGAATTTTAAAAAGGTAGGGTCAATACTGTAAAAATGGTGATATAATGGTGACAAAAAATCACTATTCTTCTAGAGAGAGCAAATAGGAGCGCAGATTAATGCTTTTGTTTCGTAACTTAAGTTTTGTTCTGATCTTATACCGGTGGGACGTAATCGTATTTAAAGAAACATTAAGGATTTGTGCGATTTCCTTGTTGACAATACCATCTCTTACAAGCGTTGCCACTTTGATCTCCATTGGGGTCAGATTCAGATAGTTTGATGAGAGTTTTGAGATCAAAGGGGAAGCAATTTGATTGATGTTTTTTTCAAGCCGGTCTAAAAGCACTTGTTGTCCTCTGCTTATATCTGTTTGCTCAAGTTGTTGAAGATAGGGCATGATGGATTGTTTGATATTGATTAAAAAATTTTCCTTGTCTTTTTTTTCTTTTTGTTCCATCTGTTTTAATATAACTTTTAAAGCAATATTGGCTTCTTCAAGCCTTTGATTGGCATGTTCCAGTTTGTCGGTCCGTTTTTGAACAAGTTTTTCAAGATGGACCTTATCATCTTTAATTTCATCCTGAAGGCGCTTGCGTTTGAAAA
This sequence comes from Desulfobacula sp., assembly GCA_023139225.1. GTDB lineage: Bacteria > Desulfobacterota > Desulfobacteria > Desulfobacterales > Desulfobacteraceae > Desulfobacula. The sequence goes on from JAGLNZ010000103.1 coordinate 2,967, forward strand.
ATTCCGGGATATCAATTTTTTTGTAATGTTCGTATTTGATATAGGCTTTTTTACTATAGTCAGTGATATAGTCTTTGAGCCTGGAAGGGTGAGCCATGATAAACCTGCAGTGCCGGTCTCCTTTGGCCCGGCATTCAACTTCTGCCGTGACAAGGGGAACACCAAAGCTTTCTTCACACCAGCCCGAGGAGTATCCGGCATTCATAACACAAACCGGGAAATTGGCTTTTTCCCCTTTGTCCAGCCATGCCTGGGCTTCAAATGAATAAGGGTGATCATAAATCAGATAAAAATTTTTATCCGGTACAGGGTTGGACAAGGGATGAATTTTAACCGAGGCCCATCCGGTATAGGCAAAATGGACCGGTCCTGCCGAAAGTTTTTCAATGGGGTCACTTACCTTCATTTTTGAGAAAAAACTTTTTGCATCTGCTTTTCCGATTGAATGGGCGATATCAAAAAGAAAATTAAATGAAAGGGTTCTGGCCTCTTTTTCCCCCCGGTCCTTATAAAGGTTCATCATCATATCAAAGAATTCTTTGGACATGGATGCCGCCCGGATAAGGATATACCGTTCGCCTGAAAATTTAATGGATCCTTTTTCAGGATCACGTTGAATGGTGGAAAAATAGTTTCTAACATAATTCTGGGCTTTTAGAAAAATAGGTCGAAAATCATCCGGCACACTCACCGTATTCAAAGCCGTATCAGAAGGAATAGTCATTTAAACTCCATCATACAGGTTTGGTTTTTATGAAGTCATCAGGATTGACCATGAAATTTTTATAGATTTTATAATAATCCGTATCTTCATATTTGATGGGTTCAATAACCGGGCTGTCAAAGCTGTAAATCCGGATGCCAGGACAGGCCATCAGGATTGGGGAATGGGTGGCAATAATAAACTGGGCATGGCCCTGCTGGCTGATTTTGATTAAAAGATTCAAAAGCTCGATCAAAGATGAGGGGGACAATGCTGTCTCGGGTTCATCCAGAAAGTATAATCCCTTGATGGTATACCGGGACTGGAAATATGACATAAGAGACTGGCCATGGGACTGGGTGATCAAAGATTTGCCGCCGAAATATTTGAGCATTTCAGGATCGTTAACGGCCCATTCCTCAAGGTTTCTTGTAAAATGGGAAAAGATCTGTGATCCGAAAAATGAACCGGGTACCGGACCATTTTCCCATTGAAGACAAATAGTTTTGTACAGGTCTTCTTCATAGGGGTTTTTTTTACACCTTAATTTAAACTCACTCTGCCAGATGTGAATACCTGATTTATAGGCTATGGCTTTTAGCAATGTTGATTTGCCGGTACCGTTTTCACCGATGAAAAGTGTGACCGGAGTGTTAAATCCAATAGTCTTTGTGTTTTGAAATATTTCCAGGTTAAAGGGGTAAAAATTTAAAACAGGAAATTTTTTTAAGTAAATATCCACCTGTTTTAAAAAGATCAAACCTGCTCTCCTTTTTTTGCTTTAGCCTGTTCAATCAAATCAAATAAAGAAGAAACTTTTGGTTTTCCCTTGTTTAAAAAGGCCTTTTTAAAGTCTTTTTCAGTTAATTTATCCGTAAGATATGCATGAACATCAAAGTAATTGTACCAGCAGTCAAGGGTTTTAAAACAGGGAAGCCCGCTGTTTTCAGACCGGCAATAGGAAAAATTGATCTGATGTCCAAGCCTCGGGCACCTGATAACGAATGATTCTTCAGGGGGATCCGGCAAGAGGGTGTCGCTATTTTTATTCTCGGGTGTAGTCATTTGGTACCTATTTTTTTTAATTTACCTCCGGCAGTCTTTGCGACCTTCAAAGACTGCCGGAGGAGGTGTATTAATTGATTCAGGTTGTCTGTTTGGGTTTGGGTAAGGATTCAATATCCTTTAGCGCACTGTCAATCTGTTCCTGGGGCAGTTCATGATCAGATAGATTCCCCCCGAGATAAGATTCATATGCAGCAAGATCCACAAGACCGTGACCGCTCCAATTGAAGAGGATGGTTTTCTCCTTGCCTTCTTCTTTGGCTTTAAGCGCCTCACGGATAGTTATGGCAATGGCATGGTTGCATTCAGGGGCACTGATATATCCTTCGGTCCGGGCAAAGGTCATGCCGGCCTCAAAGGTTTCTAACTGGTGGATGGATTCAGGCCGGATAATGCCGTCTAAAATCAGCTGACTGACAATGGGTGCCATGCCATGGTATCTTAACCCGCCTGCATGGATGGGTGCCGGTACAAAATTGTGGCCCAGGGTATGCATGGGTAAAAGAGGAGTCATCTGGACGGTGTCCCCGAAATCATAGGCAAAGGGTCCTCTGGTCATCGTCGGGCATGATGTCGGTTCCACAGCAATAATATCAATCTGCTTCCCGTTTATTTTATCCAGGGCAAATGGAAAGGCAAGGCCGGCAAAATTACTGCCGCCGCCTGCGCTTCCGATAATCACGTCAGGGTAATCTCCGGCCATTTTCATCTGTTTTATGGCCTCAAGCCCGATGATGCTCTGATGGATCATGACATGGTTTAAAACACTGCCCAACGCATATTTGGTGTTATCATCGGCAACCGCTTCTTCTACTGCTTCGCTGATGGCCATACCAAGGCTTCCCGGAGAATCCGGGGCTTTTTCAAGGATACTTCTACCGGCCCTTGTTTCAGTGCTGGGGCTTGCCGTACACTTGGCCCCCCAGGTTTCCATCATCAGGCGGCGGTAAGGTTTTTGGTTGTAGGAAATTTTTACCATAAACACCTTGCACTCAATTCCGAAAAACGAACAGCACATGGCAAGGGCGCTGCCCCATTGGCCGGCCCCTGTTTCCGTGGTAATTTTTTTGGTGCCGGCCTCCTTATTATAATAGGCCTGGGCAAGGGCGGTGTTGGGTTTGTGGCTTCCGGCAGGGCTGACACCTTCATTTTTAAAATAAATTTTTGCCGGTGTATCAAGTGCTTTTTCAAGGTTGTAGGCCCTGAACAGGGGAGAAGGACGCCATATGGAGTATCTTTCCAGGACTTCTTCCGGGATGTCAATCCAGCGGTCCGTGCTCATTTCCTGCTCAATCAGGTTCATTGGGAAAATCGGGGATAGATCATCCGGCCCGCAGGGCTGTCCGGTTCCGGGATGGAGTGGTGGTTCCATGGGTGTCGGCATGTCCGCCATGATGTTATACCACTTTCTCGGCATTTCTTTTTCCGTTAACACATACTTTTTGGCTCTCATAGGCCCTCCTTATTCGTGGTTAAGTTTTGGGGTTAAACTCATCGAATATATCAACACATATTCATTGAATATGTAATGCCTATAAATTGAACAGGTCTGACTCCATCCCAATTTCTTTATGGGAAACAACCTGCCAAGTCAAGTACTATTTGGGGTTGAGCTGATCAGCCACATATCCTATCCCAAGTTCGGTCAGTTTCTCACACCCCGGTGTGCCGGATTCATCCCACCCCCTTGCTGCGTAATATTCATCAAGCATCTGCTGCAGTTCTTCTTTGCTGATGAGATGACCTTTGGATGCACCACCCGGTATGGGCTGGGTCATTAATCGATCCGGCAGGGTATCATCGGAACGGGTGAATCCTTCGCGGACATTAAAGGCCCTTGCAAGGTTGTTGATTCTCTCTCCTGCCTGAAGCACTTTGTCCGGTGTATATGCGATGCCGGTTACGGCTTCGAGTAATGAGGACGTGTTCTGTGCGGCAATGCCCACCACTGCCATATCGAGAATAAATCCGCACATGGTGGGAGCATCCGTGGTGGCTGTCCTGATATCCTGGTTCCATTTGGTTAACTCTCCTTTGCCTTTCACCTCGAATCGGTCAATTTCCCTGGGAACCGGAATACCGAATATCTCCTGAAATGCATATCCCCTGCAGTGATCCGCCCCGGTAAAGGCGGTGGCGAAATTGAGCCCGTGGGCCTTGGCACCCCTGACATCATAGGCCGGAAGTTCCAGACCCTTGACATGCATGGCATATTTTTGTGATCCTTTTTGTATTTTTTGTGCGGCGATTCTGGTACCGTCAGCTAAAAGACCCCCAATGCCTTCACGATAAGGCATCTTTTTTAGAACCGCCATCATTGCTTCATGGTTTCCAAAGGTCAGTTCCAGGCCGTCCGTATCTTTTTTGGTCAGAATCCCTTTTTCATAAAGTTCCATGGCAAAAGCAATAGCCACGCCCGAGGATATGGTATCAAATCCCATTTCATCTGCCAGACGATCCGCCGCGATGATGGCGTCGATATCTTCAACACCGGTTGCACCGCCAAAGGCATATATGGTTTCAAACTCAGGGCCTTCAGTCATAATTCCTGCATAATCTCCTGTTTTTGCAAGCTTTACCTGGCTGCATCCAACAGGACATCCATAACAATGTTCTTTGCCGACACTACGACTTGTCTGGGCTTGTATACCGATTTTTTCTATGGGATCATATTCTCCTGTGGCTGAAAAATTTTTTGTGGGGAAAATGCCCATATTGCAGGTATGATCGACTACCATGGGGGTTCCCATTTTGGCAAATGCCGGGTAGAGTACCTGGCTTTCTTTCATGGCGGCAGTAAAAACTTTTCTTGCCTCTTTAAGCTTTTCCTTGTCTGCTACCTTGATCTTATCGTTACCGCGAACGGCTATGGCTTTAAGGTTTTTGGACCCCATGACAGCCCCGAGTCCCTTACGCCCTACAGCCCGCCATTCATTGATAATGGCGGCAATTTTGATCTGGTTTTCACCAGCAGGCCCGATACAGGCGATCCTGGTATTCTGATCATTGAGATCATTTTTAATAATCTGTTGGGTATCGGTTGTTTTCATTCCCCATAATTTTTTAGCGCTGTAAAATTTTATATCACCGCTTTTAATAGACAGATAGACCGGGTCCAAAGATTTTCCTTCGATAATCAGGGCATCATATCCTGCAAATTTTAATTCAACGGGAAAATGGCCGCCAGACAACCCCATACCCACGGCTCCGGTCAATGGAGATTTTGCCGTAACCGCCATTCGGCTTGCGCAGGGCACATTTGTACCGGACAAGGGGCCGCTGGCAAATATCAGTTTATTATCCGGCCCCAGTGCATCTGTGTTTGCCGGTACCTCATCAAACAGGTACTTGATGCCGAACCCTGCACCACCAATAAAGTCTTTTGCCACTTCAAACGGCAGATCTTCTTTTTTTGCAGTTTGATTTGTCAGATTAATACGTAAGATTTTTCCTGTGTAACCACCTTGATACATGATTTACCTCCTTGGCTGATTGGTAATAAATTATCTGGTGCACTTTATTCTTCGACCCTGGGCATATGGTCTGCCCACTAATATTTAAAGTTTTTTTGACATCAATTTTTTATAATCGTCCATTGTGTCCACATCAACCAGGATGGCCTCATCTGCAATCGGGACCTTTAATATGGATTCTTGAAATTCATTAAAAAGGACTCTTGGCCCGGTATCGCCGATGAGAGATTTCAGGCGGTGGAACAAGGATTTTGCAAAAATTACAGGGTTGCCCCGAATATCATTGCAATACGGGATGATAATCGGGGCATCGGATGTTTTACATGCATCAATAAGCCGGTTGATAATGGCGGCTGTGACAAGGGGCTGATCACCCAAAAGGAACATGGCTGCATCACAAATGGATGAGATATTTTCAAGCCCTTTGATCAGGGATGTACTATGTCCTTTTGAGTATTCAGTATTCCTGACAACTTTTGTGCCTGAAAGATCAATTGCCTTTTCTATTTCATCGGCACCATGCCCCAGAACAACAATGATTTCATTTAATGCGGAGTCTTTTGCATTTTGAACCACCTGACCAAGAAGGGTGCTGCTTCCAAAGGGCAGCAGTTGCTTTGTTTTTCCCATACGCAAAGAAGATCCTGCCGCAAGGATAATTCCGGCAATTTTTCTGCTTGACCCACTCATACAATCAGGTTTTTCTTTTTTTTGGCGGGTGCCCGTTTTTTGATTAGTTCTCCCACAATGCTGACCGCTATTTCCTCAGGGGTCTCAGCATTGATATCAATGCCGATGGGTGAATAGACTTTTGCAAGCTCATCTTGGGAAAACCCTTCATCCATAAGCGCCCTGTAAATGGTGTTCCTTTTTTTGGTGCTGCCGATCATGCCGATATAGGATGCGTTTGTGCCAAGGGCATATTGCAATACAACCTTATCATGAAGGTGGCCCCGTGTGATAATCAGAAGATATGAATTTTGCGAAATATTCAATTGCTCAAAGGCCTGGTCAAAATCAGTGATCAGGATTTCATCTGCGCCGGG
>JAGLNZ010000104.1 GCA_023139225.1 Desulfobacula sp.
CCTGCCCCGAAAAGAAAGATTCGGGGATTAAGCGCGATTTTTTCCACAAAAAGATCCATTTTTTCGTTATACAAAGAGATCAGATCATAGGGCGTATTCTTGGCAATGTTTATTTTGCCCGGATCGATCCCCGGAATGGTGCCAAAAGTTTCCCCCTTCTCTTTTATAAACATTCTTGCTTCGGTATCCATTGCAGGTATGTCGTCCTCAATCCGGGTGACCAGTATTCCCGGCCGGTTATCGGCAATCTGTTGCCTGACGGTTTTAAACAAAGAAACCATTTCGGTATTTTTCGGAAAAAGAGGTTCCAGGTAAAGGTCGACATCTCCGCCGCAAATCATGCCGGCACCTGCCAGATCCTCACTGGTGAGCCGAAACCGGTAGATGAATGATTGCTCCTGTTTTAAAATTTCAATGGCGCGTTTTTGAACCCGGTATTCCAGGGTGCCGCCGCCAATGGTTCCAATGAGTTCGCCTTTTTGTGTGATGATGCACATGGAGCCCACATCCCTTGGAGTTGATCCTGACCGCCGGATGGTTTTTGCCAGAACAATTTTCTGTCCTGATGAAAGCAGATCATACACCTTTATATATATGTTTTCTCCCATTACTTTTTACCTTTATTTTATTTTTTGAACATCAAAACAGTCTTTTACTCGAATTTTATCCTTAAGTGAGGCTGTTATAATCCTGTTAATGGTTTTATTGGTTTGCAGAAATCCTGCTATTTTTCGACCGGAATCTATCAGGGTCTGTGTGTCGGCTTTATTTAAAAATACATGGTTAAAAAGGGGATGGCTCAAAGCGTTGGCCTTTTTTATTTCAATGGTTGTGGATGCTGCAATGGATTTTTCATCTATGGTTTCTCCCGGGCAAAGTCCGGTGTTATTTGAAAAAAGTTTAGATCTGTGCACATGCTTTTCATCAAGGGTTTTACCCACAGCATCAAGCCCTGTGACAAGAACCAGGTGGGTGGTATCCTTTGGAAGCACGGGTTCATGTGAATCACTGGCTTTGAGGGGTTTGCGTTTGGCACCGTCTGCCTCCACAATAATCCAGTCAAAAAGTCTGGTCTGCCATAATTGATTGATGGTATCAGGGGCAAACCCTTTTAGTTTTCCGGAAGCCGTGTCATGTTTACTGCCTGCACAAACATGATGAAATTGGTTAAGGCACAATTTTAATTTCATGACAAGTTCATCAACAGCATCGTCAATAACGGTGACAGGGGATTGATCCGGTGTCGGCATGAAGATTTTGGTGGTGGTTGTTGTTAAAACGGTTTTGCCGGAGTTTTCCAGCTCTTTTGCCAGACAAAACATCAGGCTTGTCTTCCCGCCTGCACCAATCAGGCTGATGACACCCCGTTGGTTTAATTGTAAATTGTCAATTAGTGTGTTTGTCATATTATGAAATCAAATGGTAAGCTATGTAAATGGTTATTCATTGAACCTCAGGGTATTTTAATATATTTAACCTGGGAATGATTATTTCACAATTTTTTAATAATTCAAGCATTAAAGAAAAAACAGACATGATACCTTTTTATTGAAAGGCGTATTTAAAAGCCGGTTTATCAGTGGTGGCCTTGTGGAAGAAGACGGGGAACTGTGGGATACCGGCGGTGAGCTTGTGGCCATTTCCAGACAGATTTCAAAATATAGAAAAACAAAAATTTGAATTTTGAAATTTAATTTGTTTTGCATTCCCATATATTGTAAGCTGATTTGTATTGAAACCGACCGGAATATTAAGAGCTTTCTGATGTTGTGACCGTATGGAAAGTGCCATGAATATGCAATTGTTCTGGTGGGAGAACCAAGTTCATTTCGATGTTAAAATAGATTTTATCTGGCTTAAGAAATAGAATAGTTTTTCAAGGATAATAAAATGATTCGTGTCCTGGTAAAAAATCTGCAAAATATTGCGCGGGAACTAAAAACAAACAAGCCGGCAAACCTGGCCGAATGGCGGCAGTGGAGTGCAAATGCAGTTTTCATGGCTGCTATTATCTTGGCACCCGTCGCCTTGCTGTCCTCCCTGCCCACATATCTTGCTGAAAATCGATATGGACTGATCGTTTTTGATTTGGTTATTATTATAGTACTATTAATCAGGCTTATAGATAAATGGGGATCCAGCCGTTTCTGGATGGTGATCTGGCTAGTACTCATATATATCATGATGACAACATTTTTTATAACACTTGGACCGCATTATGCACGTTCTGCCTGGTTAGTGTTTTTCAGCGTTATGACGGCATTGTTTTTCGGGACTGCGGCCGGGGCTGCTGCTGTCTTTATCAACGTGATCATGCTGTTAAGCCTGTACTTTCTGATGGGAGCAGGGAATGCGGCATGGACTTTAGTGTATGCAGATCCTTTTCCCAAATACCTGATGTTTGTTATTAATACAGCTGCCATTGCCCTTTTGCCGACTTTGCTGGCTGGTTTCATGTTAAATCGCCTGGATCGAACCCATGGGTTTCAACAGCAGGCCATGCAGGATTTTCAGGGAAAAAATGAAAAATTAAAGCTGGCAGAAGAAACGGTAAGGGAATCTGAAACCCGTTACCGTACCCTGTTTGAATCTGCAGGGGATGCCATCTTTTTAATGAAAGGCGACAGCTTTACCCAATGCAATCAGAAAACGCTTGGGATGTTTGGATGCAGAAGGGATGAAATTATTGGTCACTCCCCGGTAGAGTTTTCTCCTTCGGTACAGCCCGATGGGAAAAATTCGAGTGAAAAAGCCATGGAAAAGATCAGCGCAGCTCTGGATGGTAACCTGCAGGTATTCGACTGGCAGCATAAAAAAAAGGACGGTACAATTTTTGCCACTGAAGTCAGCCTGAA
>JAGLNZ010000105.1 GCA_023139225.1 Desulfobacula sp.
GACCGTATCAGACTGACAAGGGAAGGTATTGAGGAGAACGATATAAAAAAACGAGGGGAAAACTTAAGCAAAGCCATTGCAATCATTTCCGAACTTAACTCATCGGTTGATGCCACAATGGATGATGAAAGCACCCTGTTTTTAAGAGGGCTTTACACAGCCATTCTTGCTGAACTTCCCAAAGTATCCATAAATAATGACAAAAAAATTCTTCGACGTACCCACGTATACATCTCAAAGCTTAAGGAGATATGGGAGAATGATGTCATGGGGAAAGGCCTCCAAAATAAAAAAAAAGGAACCTTTTCAAAAAATTACAAAGATGATAGCGGTAAAACTGCCTTTCATTCAATCTCTGTTTGACAAATAGAAATAAGGGATTTAAATATGAAAAAAGAATTTCAAAAAATTAGAGAGACCTTAAGCAGATTGGATAAGATTCAGACAAGCCACATAGAATCCTTTGACACTGATCTTATGCCTGATCTTGAACGTCAGCTTATTGAAAGAAAGGAAGAATTCAGCAAATTAAAGAAAAGCGTCAGCAGATTTATTACCAATACAGAGCTTAATAGTGATACTGACACAGAATCAATAATTGTTTTTATCGAACGAATTAATACACTTTTGGGCCAGAACAAGGTGCTTGAAGCAAAAGTAAAGGCCCACAGAGAAGGTCTCCGGGAAAGTATGAAAAAAATATCAAGAGGAAAGCAAGTCATTGGCTCCTATGGTTCACCTTTCTCTGTCTCAAATAGACCGCGGGCTATAAATTTGACAAACTAAAAGGGGGTTACATGAATATCGACACGATCAACACAGCAGTGAGAGACACTGCACCGGTTGAAAAAACAATAATTTCACCTGCACCATCCAAAGTTGATACTGCTGATAATATTCAAAACAGGCAAGCAGCGGAAAAGACCAAAGAAGAGCAGAGCAGAATATTGTCTGCAAAAGAGACAAAAGAGTTGACAAACGAAATGAATGATCTCATGGATGATCTTCAGACCAGTTTAGGATTTTCCATACGTGAAGAGCTTAATCATCAGATCGTCGTGGAAATAAAAAACCGAGAGACCAATGAACTGATTAAACAAATTCCGTCTGAAGAACTGCTTACCATCAAGGAAAAAATGGAAGAGTTCACCGGTCTTATTTTTGACCAGAGCGTTTAATAACTTATCATAGTTAGGAAGACTCTAAAATATTGTATTGGCAGGAATAGGCGGGATCAGAAATAACCACCTGAACAGCTTCATTGTTTTTTGAATTAATAACCAGCGGCCCCATAAGATTTGCAGTAATTTTTTTGTTTTCCTTTTCTCCGATTATATTCACGACCACATAAATTAACAGGTCTCCCTCTTTCATATCAGTCCAGTTCATGTCACTGATAAATTTCTTTAGGCCAAGCCGGTAATCAGGCTTAAACACCAAGGGATCCATTATTACCAGGGCAAGATTAGGTTCTTCTAAGGATTGAAACCAACAAAATGGTGCTGTTTTTGGATCTTCAAGAAGCACAAAACGTTCAAATCCCGAAAAACCCGGCAATCCTTCCGGCATGGTTAATATTTTTTTCTCATCAATAGTTATTTCACCAAATTTTCTGGTATTTATTTTCAATCTTTTGACTCCTTGGAAAATCTTTTCTTAATAAGCCGAGCTGCGTCTGCAATATCTGTCATTTTTTTGGCGGCGGATTCAATATTTTCTTTCTGTATTTGTTCAAAGATCTCCATTCTAAGAATAGTGATCTCCTTTGGTGCATCAATCCCTATTTTTACGTTGCTGCCTTCAATCCCAAGAATACTGACAACTATGTTGTCACCTATCTTGATCTTTTCCTCTGCCCTTCGGGTCAGGACAAGCATATGATTTCTATCCTTTTATAAATAATCAACAAGGCTGATATTCATTATTTTTGAAGTGGCAGCCAAAGCTGCCTTATAAGCTGTTTCTATATTCTGAAGCTTCATGATCGACTCAATAATGTCGGCATCCTCTATCATTGACCTTCGCGCTGTAAGACTCAAACTGACCTGACTGGTTATTGTTTCTCTTACTTCAAGCCGACTGTATTTCATACCAATATCCACTATTCTTGACGTCATTTTATCAAAATTTGTTTCAAATCTTCCTATTGTACGTTCAATACCATCAGTATCATTCTCTGACAAGTATTGTTTCAAATCGAGCAATGTATTAAAAATACCCCATTCCACATTCCTGGTACTTGTTAAAGGTGTTTGTACATCATCGGAAAGCGCATCAAAACCAAGGATCGATCCGACACCCTCACCTGACCCTCCCATGGCGACAGGAGCATTATCTCCTGTTTGCCATTGAAGATGAAATTCATCAAGCTTTGTTCCATTTTCCTTAATGGTAAATTTTTGGGTATAATCATCCCAGGTTATAGTATAATTAATTGCATGACCATTATTATGGGATTCAGCCTCCATGGCTTTTTCCACTTCTCTTGCTAGTTCCGCATGGCTGTTATAGGTCTTTTGCGCAACTAAAGCTGTCAGCTTATCAGATATTTTACCCGGATTGTCCGTGGTGATCTCTACAAAATCAATCTTATTGTTTGTTGCATTAATGGTGATATTCACAATTTGTTCATCACTTATGGAAAACCTGACTTTATCATCACTCGTATTTGCAAAACCAAGTACATCAGCAGCATTTGTTGAAGGATTTTCACCACTGTACCATAGCAGACTGAATGAAGCTATATCCGCAGTTCCACCTTCTTTAAAAACAAACTCATCTTCAACATCATCATAGGAAACTGCATAATCCACAGAGTTCCATGATGCCGCTCTCATTTCGGTTTGAATCAGAGCGGCCAATTGAGTCTTGCTGGTATACTCTCCTTCAGGAATCTCTATACTTGCTGTTACTATATTGCCATCTGCATCTGTCTCTGAAAAATCTATCCAGTTGTTTGTTTTATCAAAGGTCATAACTACCGGGTCGACTGAGCTGCTATAGGACAGGTGCCGGTCATAATCCACACCGGGATCAAATCCCAGAGACTTTGCAAGGTAATCACTGGATGCTCCCCCGCTGTTCCAGAGCAACCGTAATTCAGATATATTTCCGCTAATATCCTGTATGGTAAATTCATTGGTTCCTGCATTATAAGTGACAGAGTAGTCTGCAACAGGAACGTTAGCTGATGCAGCGTCCAATGCGAACTCAATCGCTGCGGCAAAGCTTGTTGCATTACGATAAGTTCCTGTTGCAACAATAGCTGTCAAAGCGGCACCAGATGTTCCCAAAAGATCAATTTCCTGAAAGTTAAAGCTGTTGTTTGAACTGTCCAAAATAATTGTTCTGTCCAGAGCAACATCACTTGCCGGATATATTGTTGAATCATCCACGGGATGAAAGCCCAGAGTAGACGCAGCATTGCTGGCATTCCATTGAAGATGAAACTCATCTAAATCCGTGCCGGATTCACGTATTTGAAACCGACTGGTTTTAGGATCGTAGGACACATCATAATCTATGTTGTTGGGGCCGGCTAAACTTGCCGCCTCCATTTTAGTTTCAATGCTTTGGGCAAGGTTATCCATGTCCACATAGGTAATATTAGCGCCTGTCGTATTAAGATCGATGGCCAATGGTGTGGCACCACCTGTTGAATTAACTTCCTGAAAAACGATTACATCATTTGTGCCATCGATTATAACAAGTTCAGTTATATATTGGGCCTGGTTGTCAGACACGGGCGGTGCCTGGATCAAATTATTTTCATTAAACCCTATTTCATGACCGGTACTCAGATCCCCTTTGGCCTTAATGATCTCAAATTCAATAAAATCTCCTTTATTGTTAACAGGAGCATCAAGCTTTATAGTGATATCTGCTGTACCGGATTCATTAAGATCAATATTGATGGTATCTGCTGTACCTGGAATGGTTGACGGAATAATGATATACCCCGGATTATTTACAACCTTCCAGGTATCATTCTCCTGCCACACAAGCTTGAATGGTTCTGTTCCGGGAGGTTCGGGTGTTCCTATGGTCAAAGCACTGTTATTGACACTTATATTAATATCATTTGGATCGATTGAGTTGCTTGCCGCAATATTATTAATATAGGCTTCTCCCCCGGTATCCCACATAAATTCTGTCTTCAGATACCCGTTAAAAGAACCGTCCTCCCGGATGGAATACCTCTTTTCTGCACTGTCATACTCGACAATATAGGTTACACCATACCCGCCACTCAAGGAGGTCTCATTCAATGCATTCCTTACTGCAGTCTCAAGATTTTCCGTATTGTATAATCCGTCGGGAACGGTAGCTGTCAGTATTATCTCGGATGCAGACCCGTGACCGTTATCTTCCTTAAACACAATTTTGTTATTGGTTGAATTAATCTCAATTTCCTGATCCCAGAAGGTTTCTTTTCCATCCCTTCCCACCTGTACGCCTGAATTTTTATCTGTCCGAATTTCAAAAGGGATATCATTCCCCCTGTAAAGAACTTGTTGGGGTTCATCAGTATCAAATTCCAGGGGGATGATATTGGTATCTGTTCCACCGAATATATAATTCCCGTTAACCTGGGTGTTGCCAAGGGATACGATTTGCTCAATGATACTGTTGATCCTTTCAATGGCATTATTACGCTCATCAGCTGTTGTGGAATCATTGGCAAGACGCAAGATATCCGATTTGGCATCCAGAATCAAATTATTAACATTGTCAAGGGCGCTTTCAGATCCTTCAAGCCAGGACTTTCCCATAATCACGTTCTGTTCAATCTGCTCAAGATTCCCAATAGAATTTTTAAGTGTAAGAACCTGGCTTAATCCCAGAGGGTCATCTGATATCTCATTGATTTGTTTCTGGGTACTGACAACTTCATTCGCATCCTGTAAACTGCTGGTAAGATTACCCAGTCTGTAAGTGGAATTGACATACATAGAAATATTAGGAACCCGCATTTAAATTTTCTCCTGCTATCGAACAGAAATAAGGGTAGTCAGCATCTCGTCAGCTATTGTCAGCAGCTTGGAAGCTGCTGAAAAAGCATGCTGAAACCGAATCAATTTTATCATTTCCTCATCAAGAGAAACTGCTGAAACTGAATCCCTCTGTCCGGTTATGTTATTTACCATTATATCGGCAAATTCTTTTGAACTTTTAATACTTCTTGATTTTATACCCATGGAACTGATCATCTGGTTATAATAATTATCAAGCGTAGCACTTGTTGTGCTTGACTGAGCTTCACTCCCCCTATGGTATGTCCAAAGCTTTAATGTTTTTTCCTGGAATTGAATGTCTGCCATGGCAAGAGCATTGGTATTGTCTCCCTGGCTTATTCTCCCGGTTTCACTGTCAATGGTTGCTGCTGCAACAAACTTGGTATCACTGAGTTTTTCGTTTATCTCCATGGTCATTGAATCATAACCTTTAAAAAAATTATTTATGCCGGCCGCAGCAACAAGGCCGGAAGAAGATGACGCATCATCAGAAAAAGCAAAACCGATATCATCTGAACTGTGTTTTGTAAAATCAAGTTCAACATATCCATAGCCTGTGACCCTTTCTGTAAACTCGATCACTATATCAGCCACCCCATCCCCTGAAAAATCCACACCAAAACCGTCATCATCGCCACCTTGTGGTATTAACTGAAGTTTACCGCCGGTAGGATCATTCAAAACACCCCAGTATCCTGAAGAAGACCGTTCAAAATGAAGGGATGAGGCTGCAAAATCAATGGCACTCCAGTCACTAACCATTATTGAAGTATTTGCCTCACTAAATCCGTTCTCTTCTGAATACTGGATATTTCCTATTGAATAATATGATTCTGATGCTTCAAACTTGAGTCGATTGTCCAATGTAGTCGATGCCTTCATACCAGCGGCATCCCGGTTAAACTGCTCAGCAAAGGAATCAATGGTCCAGTGCCAGTTTGAAAGGGTCTCTCCTGTCGGCTGTCCGGCACTATTCAATGAAAGAGGGGCCCCTGTATCACCTGTGGTAACCGTAAATACATCATCACTGAAGAATGTACCGTCATAAAATTTCAGATTCATACCGTCCACAATGATCTCTACAGGCGCCTGGGGAGTATAAGGCGGGTCATGGCCTTCAATTGTAAACATACCTGTTTTAACGCTGTTAGACCACTCAATCACAAGCGGTTCTTCACCGGTATCCGGCAGATGCCCCACCTTGCCACCTGAAACAACTTTAAACTGGTAAATCTCATTGATACTGTTTGCACTGCCGGTGATTCTAAAATTCAAAGGGTCCGGACGCCCGGATGTATCCGTATTCACAGTCAATGTATTTCCCGCCACAAGGCTACCCTTTGAAATATCGAATGTCATTGTCGTAACACCATATTCCTGAATAGCCACCTCGCCTCCATCCTCAACGGTTACAAACCCGGATGAACCGGTTCTGATGCCGTCTTCATCAAGTCTTTCCCACATGATGATACCGTCATCATCATAAAGTGTAGATGTTGAAAAATTCCTGTAAGACATTACGGGGTCTGCATCAAGAAGGTCATTTTCCGGCTGATTAGATCCGATTCCGGTTCCGGTTTTCACTCTCAACTGTGCATTATTGTCCAATAAATCACTAAAATTGGTAAATTTAATGGGATCATCTAAATTGCTGTCTTTAATAATTGAAACAGAACTTGCTGTCCTGATAACTTCATAATTCTGATCTATTCCCGCACCGATTAGACCGGCATTAATCTGTGCCTCAAAATACTGAGCCAAATCAATGTCTGTGGTTCCCCCTGCTGCTGTGGGCAAAATAGTGATCAGGGCATTATCCAGATTAAAGGTTATGGTTTCACCGGCTGCCGTTGAAAAACCAGAGAATCCTCCCTCACCGCCAAGTGTCATAATTGAACTACCCGTCTTTGCGCTGATGCTGTCGAAAAGTCCCCCGGACCCGGCTCCGGAAACAGTTGAATGTATTGAAATACCAGGATCGACCGTGGCTGTTACCGTACCGGTTATTACTCCAGACTTATTTCCGCCGACAAATGAATCTTCCCGGATGGTGACAGCGGTTCCATTGCCGGAAAACACAATGGTGTCTGTATCAACTATAATTGTATTTGCAAGGACTGAATCTGCTCCATTAAATGTTAAAGTGGGGTCACCCGGTATATTGGTGCCTGGCAGGTCGGTTATTAAGATAGTCGGATTGGCAGCGATATTACTGACGTTATTTAAAGTAACACCAGCGCCGTCACTGGTTCTGATAACAACCGAATTTGTGGATAAATCATTTTCAACGGTAAACGGTTGACCCTGAAGTGCAAGATCAACAGCATTATAGAAAGTTAAAGCCATAGCAATACTATCACTGGTGTCCACGCCTGTCAGATCCACAGAGACTTGTATGCCGTTGACGTCAAAAGAAAGACTATCTCCCGGATTAAAACCTGAAAAAGAAGAAAGGCTGATTCCTGCATTGTCCTGTACTTCAAAATCCTGAACACCCAGGGTTCTCCCTGAACTGCTTGTAATGCTGAGACCGCTTGCAAAAAGATCGTTATCTTCGTTGATAATATTAACCGTTTCTACGGCAGACAAAAGAGACTCCTCGAATTGTTCCTGTAAAGACCCGGCCTCTGAATCCCTGATAAAGCTTTGCTGTTGAATAATTCCATCTACATACAAAGAAAACCTGATTTCATCACCGTCCTGGGCATTTGCTATGCCGCTGATATCAAAAGAAACACTGTTTTCTGAAGCATAGGCGTCAATGCCTTCAACCCCGTTCAATGCTTGGGCAATGGAAGCGGCAGAACGTTTTGCATCTCCTCCCACATCTTTTACTTCAATTTTACTTGTACCGGCGGGGCCGCCATAAATAGTCAGGGTCTGCTCAGCAATCGCTCTGTTAAGGGTCGTTGAGACCCCAGAAGTAGCTCCTGATCCCCAGACAGTGGCAAGACCGTCCCCGTCTGATTCTGTTACAAGCTTGTCACCCAGGACTGCATCATCCACAACAGTCAGTTTATAAATTGATTGTGCACCGGCAGGAGCCGTCCCCTGCCAGTTCGTAATGCTTGCTTCAGATATTCCCATATCCATGGCGATTTTAGTATATTCAGTATCGGCAAAAGTCGTATCTTCCACCCACATTGTAAAATCTTTTGAAAAATCTATCTTGTCGCCAAATTCATAGCTTGTAAACCATCCACTGTCATCGGTGGCATAATCACCGGTAACAGGTTCTGAAAAATATTCCAAACCCGCGCCCTGGGAATGTTGATAATTTAGGGCCCAGATCATCTCCCGGGCAAGTTCATCAATTTCTGATCGATATTTAGGAATTATTTCATCCCTCATTTCAAGAAGACCTCCGATCCTTCCTCCTGAAATTTTATCGGAAATAATTGCATCGTTGTCTGAAGAACTTTGCCAAACAATTTCCTTATCTGTCATTGATAATCCATATGTATCCACTCCACTGACAATAGTAAAACTATTTGCTGCATTGACGATAAGGCTGCCGTCAGATTGTTCAAAGGTATCAATATCAATCAATTTACCCAGTTCGTCCACGAATCGATTCCTCTGATCCCGTTGGTCATTAGCGGTTCTGTTGATTTCAAGACCCAAAATCTCTTGATTCAAATCTGCAATTTTTGATGTAAGTTCGTTTATCTGCATAACCGCTGAATTAATATCCGAATTAATATCCTGTAATAAATCGTTCATATCAAGGACAGCACTCTCAAACCTGGATGCCAGCTTTTTTCCATTTTCAAAAATTGCTACTCTTTCAGAGGAACCTTTGGGATTATCAGAAATATCATGCCAGGAATTCCAGAATTCTGTTAAAACACTGGAAATACTTGTTTCTGAATTTTCATCGAAAAAACCTTCCAAAATCCTCATATATGATTCCTGCTCCTCAAAAGAAGCCTGTGTTGACTGTTCATTCGTAAGTCTTTGCTCTAGAAGCTTATCAACACTTTGCTGAATCTGATTTGTATCGACACCTGTACCAAATAGAAACCCTGCATAAAGGGCCGGCTTCCTATTCTTCTGGTCAGCATTCTGAACACTGTAGTCTGGATTGTTTACATTGGCTATATTTTGTCCGGTTATGTTTAACCCATATTGCTGTGCGGCTATTGCAGTTTTTGCTATGCTGAGAGTAGAGGATATTCCTGACATAATTTACACCTCAGTATTAATAAGAAGATTTTTATCATCATTTTTTAGAACTGTACCTGAATTACTATATTGCTTTTTATCTGTAGTATCTAATACAGTTGAAAAAACCCCATCAATAATAGCAAGATACTCATTAATATAATTTTTATTCTCATATGCCAACCTGGCTATCTGTTTTTTACATGTAGTAACGGCAAGGTTAATCTTTCTTAATTCCATTCTTTTTTCCGATGGGACGTTCATAATTTTTATCATGTAAGAAAGACTAAATGGTTGGGTATCCATATTCAAGCCGGAATAGGTTTGATCAAAAAGGAAAATAATTTTTTGTCTTACACTCTCAATACTTAGTGCAAGTGATTTTTTTTTGGATATTGTAACCCACAAAGAATCGATTTCCATATCAATTACATAAGTTTTCTCCTCCTCAAAAATGGTTTGCAATTTTTCATACAAAGAAAGTTTTTCCAGAAGCAGATGTTCTATTTTATAGGCAAATTTTTCCATGTTGACTCTCCTTTTAATGTTATCGGTATCTGCCTGTTCAAGCTGAATATTGAATCTTGAATCCAAAAAAAGGAATTATTTTCCTCTTTTTAACAAAATTCAATAGTTATCCAAATAAAGAGCAACATTTATGCCATAGGAAATAATAGAATTGATTCAGGTAGGGTTATATGGAATCTTTTAATTGCTGATACAAAAAATCTCTAATTCCTATGGATTCTTTGCCCCTCGACAATTGTTCGGTAAGATACTGGTCATGCATTGACTTATAGATATTCATGCTGTTGGATTCTTCAAAAAGTGCATTGCCCGGCAAGGAATCACGCATGGATTTTATCATTGTGTTTAAGAATATGGCTTCAAATCCTGCACAGGCCTCTTTTAATTCTTTTTCCTTGAGATTATTACGGGCAAGATCCGATGTTTGTTTTTTAATTTTGCCCAAATTTGCCTTGGCAAGATTTTGGTTGATAAGATCAATATCCATAAAGCCCTTCTTTTAATAAAAACTATATAATGACAAGTTCTGCCTGAAGTGCTCCGGCAGCCTTAATACTTTGCAAAATACTGATTAAATCCCGGGGTTTTACCCCCAGGGAATTCAATCCCCTGACCAGGTCACCAATAGTTGATGTGCCGGGCAAATTCATGACACTGGCTTTTTCCTCATTTTCAGGATCTTCATTGATGGTGACTGAAAGATCCCCATGGGCAATGGCAACACTTGAGATGGTGACATCACTTCCAATCACAACAGTTCCGGTCTTCTCGTTTATTACAATTTTGGCAATCGTGTCCGGGATAACCGAAAGTGTTTCAATGTCTGCGATAAATTCCGCCACGTTCTTTTGCCACATATTGTCCGGGACCCTTAAGCTCAATGCACTGGCATCAATGGTTTTGGCAACGCCCTCTCCAATTGAAGCATTAATGGTATCCGTCATTCTTTTTGCAGTGGTAAAATCCGGCCGGAACAAAGAAAGGATTAATTTTCTTTTCCCATCCAGTTTAAAGGCAATCTCCTGTTCAACCGATGCGCCGTTGGCAATCCGACCAACCTGAAGATGGCTGTCCCGATCCCCTGCACCACTCGGCATGGCAAGGGCCACCGGTCCGTTGGCCAAAGCATACACCCGCCCATCTATCCCTTTTAAGGGGGTGATCAGCAATGTGCCGCCTTTAAGGCTTTTGGCATCTCCCAGGGATGAAACCAGCACATCAATTTTATCACCGATTCGGGCAAAGGGCGGAATGTTTGCAGTTACTATAACAGCCGCAACGTTTTTTACCTTCAGCCCATTTTTATCAATAAAAATATTCATCTTCTCCATCATGTTGGCAAGGGCCTGCTTTGTAAAGCTAACCCCGTCTTTATCTCCGGTACCGTTTAAACCGACGATAAGGCCATATCCGGTGAGTTGATTGGAACGGATACCTTTAATGGCTGCAAGGTCTTTAATCCTTGCGCAATGGGCATTTGAGACAATAATAATCCCTATAAACAAATTGATTAATATTTTTTTTAACATTGGATAACTTCCTTTTTACCAGGGCCATATATTATCAATAATTCTCGTTCCCCAACCAGGTTTCTGCTTATCTGCAAGAGCGCCTTTGCCATAATACTCGATTCGCGAATCTGCAAGATAGGTGGATTTTATCCTGTTGGCAGCTGAAATATCCTGGGGCCTGACAACTCCTGAAACCGTAATATACTGGACTTCGTTATTGACTTTCATTGCCCGTCTGCCAAACAGGCTTAAGTTCCCATTGGGCAGCACTTCAGTAATTCTTGCGGCTATGGAAGCGGTTACCTGTCCTGAACGATCACTTTTGGCTTCACCTGCAAAATTGTTTGAAAAATCTGTCCCTATAAGCTTGGTCCCGCCGGCAGCTGCTTGAAAATAATTAGTCACACCCGGTATATTCATTGTCGGCACTCCGATATCCATTCCTGTTTTTCTTGAGCTTTCCGTATTCACATCCATGCTGGATGTTGAATTCTCTATAATATCAACAATAATCGTATCTCCGATATGAGCTGCTTTTGAATCTTCAAACATTGACCCGTTTTTATTGATCCATAAAGAACCTTCTGAAGGCCGGGTCAAAGAAAATTCCGGCTGAAGGGTGGGTTCTGTTGAAGTGCCTTCAGGGATCACAAGCCCCGCATTATTTTTTTTGGGACTTAACATGCACCCTGTAAAATAAAAAACAAGCAGAAATAAAATGCATAGAGTTTTAAAAATAT
>JAGLNZ010000106.1 GCA_023139225.1 Desulfobacula sp.
TTTTCAACCTTTATCAGCTCATTTTCAAACCCGTCTTCTTTTGAAACTCCGGAAGTCACAATCAATAGATTTGCATTTTTGGCAACAAGAGTTATGATATCACCTTTTTTTATTAAAGGAGGGTTTGCAAGAAGACTTGTTTTCAAATAATCGCCTTTCCTGACACCTGTTTTTAAAATCTTTCCATCAATTTCTTCAAATGTCTTTATAATATTCTCACGTAAATCAAAAATATTTTTCTTTTCCCAGCAGATATCCTCTTTGGATATTTTCGCACCTTTTGTAAGAGCTCTTTTAGTATAAGGCACATTTTCATATAGAGCTATTGAACCTGAAATACTCAGTCGGTCTTCTTTTATTCCATCAATGACGACATCAATATAACAGGATAGTTTTCCATTTTTATTGATGATTTGATCTGAATCAAATCCAAGCTTTATATTACCAGGTGGATAAGACTCAAGCCCTCTGATATTCAGAATTTTTAAATGATATTCCTTGTTTTTAAAAGTCTGAGAAAGTCTAGTGTCAACAAATTGCCTGACCTTTTGTCTGGAAATCGTCTGGCACAGTCGCTTCACATAGATCTGCTGCGGGGATGATATAACTATATTTTCAGGCAGATACCTTTGCCCCTTGATAATAGAGACTATTTTTTTTCTATTGAATAATTTTATCTTACCCGATTTTGGGGAAGACCCAACCTCGATTTTCTCAAGTGCTTCCTTTAAAAATCCATTGGCATGGATATCTGATATGTCTCCTAAAAAAACATGGGATTTTTTTACTAAACTTGTCTCTTTTATTGTTATTTTTATATTATCTTGAAAAACCTGATCATCATCTGCAAAAAGGCTGTTTAGCCATATGTACTGAACGATCATGATCCCAAAAATAAAAAAACAAATGAATTTAATATTTATTTTAATAAAAAACATATCCGTCATCTATCTTTTCAGCCCATTGGCAGTGGTAAGCATACTGTCAGCGGTCTGGATTGATTTTGAATTGGCTTCATAGGTTCTTTGCCCTGCAATCATAGAGACCATTTCTTCAATCACACTTACATTGGAGCCTTCAAGAAAATTATTGACCACGGTTCCCGCGCCCTCTTCTCCCGGTGTTCTTTCTGTTGCGTCACCCGAGCCCTGGGTTGGCCTGAATAGATTATTCCCCGTTGCAAAAAGACCTGCCGGATTGACAAATGTGCTGATCAAAATATTTTCCGTCATGAGAATGGTTTCATCTGCACCATGGGCGCTCAGTGTTCCGTTATCCTGAAGTGAAACGGTTATGGCTTCGACAGGCAATGATATTTCCGGCTGCAGCCTGTCACCCGACGGCGTGGTTAAAAAGCCTTCACTATCCAGAGAAAAATTACCTGCCCTGGTATATAAATCTTCATCTCCATGCCGCACCTTAAAAAAACCATTACCCTGAATGGCCATATCCAGTTGATTATCTGTCTGGATATAATCTCCCTGGGTAAACAACTTTTGTACACTGGTCGGCTTTACTCCCATGCCGATCTGTATCCCCGTTGGAACCTGACCGCCACCCGGGGTAGTCTGGCCTGCAACCTGCATGGTTTTATACATGAGGTCTTCAAAGTTTGCCCTGGATTTTTTAAACCCGGTGGTGTTTGAGTTGGCAAGGTTATTGGCCACAACATCTGTTTGTATCTGCTGTGCATGCATGCCTGTTGCTGCTGACCAGAGTGCTCGTATCATAAATTATCTCCTGTTATTTTATCTGAGTTTTCCGACATCATTAATTGCCTTGGAATCGATTTCATCAAATGCCATCATGGATTTTGTAAATGTTTCAAACATTCTGTGATAATCAATCATTCGCACCATTTCTTCGACAACTTTAATATTTGACTTCTCAAGGGCCTTGTGCTGCACAATTGCCTGTTCCGCCTGAATCTCATCCGTGGTTTCGCCTTTATAGGACAATAAGTTGCTTCCATCCCTTTCCAGCTTACTCAATTTGCTAAAGGTCACAATATCAAGTGTATCAACAATTTCTCCGGAAAGGTTAATTTCACCGTTTTGACTGACGGATAAATTGAGTGCAACATCTTCACCGTCAATGGCAATAGCCCCACCCTGCCCCATAACAGGATTACCGTTCTGATCAACCAGAATACCATTAATATCAAGGGAGAAATTTCCATTCCTGGTATACCTGATGCCCTCTTGCGTCTCTATTTTAAAAAAACCTTCCCCTGAAAGGGCAAAATCAAACGAGTTTCCAGTTGTTTGAATGGCTCCTTGTGAGAAATCCTTATTTAACTGCGCTTTAAATTGCTTATCAAAGCTGATTGTATCCTTCTTAAACCCGGTTGTATCAGCATTAGCAAGATTGTTTGATACTGCTTCTAATTTTCTTTCCTGCCTCAATCCACCCTGAACAGGCCGGGTCATTTCAAGAATCATTTCTCTTAAGTTCTCCTTTTATATATTTTCTCATAACAAGAACTTGCAATATGGATGCCATATGAGTTCATTGAAAATCCATTATAAAATGAACAATATATGTTGCCGTCCCATTCAAAGCTGATACCTTGCAAAACCTTAACCCCCAAAGCATGCAAGACCGATTAGCAGCAAAATAAAATCCAAATATTTGCCGGCATCCTTTTCTTTTATGTATTGCCGCTTTCCTTTTCGCCAAAAATCCGACAGGGCAAAAGTATACTAATTGACAGGACACAGAAAATTTTTCCTATCATAGAGTCCGGCCGGCTAAACAGGAAAAATCAAAATTACCTTGCATTAAATAAGCTTTAACGATAAAGACTATCTTCACCTCTCTGATTTTTAAAAAAATGAGAGGGCAACAATAAAACAGCTATGGACTATTAAACATATGGCATCAGATACCACAAAAACATTTAATGAACAGCCTATTATTAATTTCAAAACCACCGCCGGTCTGACTGATTATTATTGCCCTTTTTGCAATCATAAACTTTTCAGAGGCAAGGTTGCCACTTTCAACATGGTGTGTTCAAATTGCAACAAGCTGGTAAGAAGTGAGCAGCATTATCACTCAAAAGATGAAAAAAAAATCTGAACCTGTCTTTCCTGCATCCCGGGACTCCTTGAGGAAACACGTCAAAGCAAAGCCATGCCTTATAATAATTGTATAAAGCTAACTCATGGCTATTTAAATATACTCCCGGCAGAACCGGGGTTTGAATATCGTTTGGAATTAATAGAATAAACAAAGGCTAAAAGCTCTGCCACTGCCACATAAATTTCTGCAGGGATTTCTTCGTCAATTTCAAGGGATGACAACACCTCAATAAGGTCTGGATCATCTTTTATGGGAATATCATGTTTTTGGGCAAGTTCAATAATTTTTTGGGCCACATTGCCTTTACCTTTGGCAATTACTTTGGGAGCAATGGCTGTTTCCCGGTCATATTTTAAAGCAACGGCCTTTTTTGTATATTTCTTATCCATTCTATTCTATATCACAATATTCAACACACTGTCATCACGTGCTTTTACCAAAGTTTCAATAAAGCTGCCTTGTTGAATTTCTTCTTTTTTAGCTGTATTACATTCTATGTGATGAACATAATATTCTATCTTTGCAAGTCTGGTTGCAAGTTCGGAAATCATTGACTTAACATATTTGCAGGTGTCATCATCCTTGAGTAAAAATCTGCCCGTAATCTGATTTTTCAATATTGAAAAATCAGCTCTCAAAGGACCAAGCCTTGTCATATTCAATAGAAAAGAAATACAAATGACTTTATCAGCATCCTTGTTTTTAGTCTTGGTTTTATCCTGCACATCTATTAAGAGCTGCCCAAAGCTAAATGCCTTCTCACTGAAAATAGGGAAGGGCAGCAAAAATCTGCCTGACTCCGAACTCTGGTGATTGAGCAATTGAAAATTTTCTATGGTTTCCAAAAAAGAGGCTGCTGTTTTCAAAGCTTCAAATTTCCCGGGATCGGCAATCAGCAGAGCTTTTAGGATATTACCTTTCATATCCTGTTTTAATAGACTATCCAGGCTGGATTTTATGTCTGATGAAGACTTATTACCAAGTAAAATATCGCCAATTTTTTTTTCCCATACCATACCGCTCTTTTCTATTAATTTCGGCACGAATGTCTTGTCCGGTTTATCTGATTTTAATGCCATGTCATACAGAAGATCTTTCACCCTTGCTATTTTGGCCCCGGGGAGGTCAGGTATGGATTTATTTTTTAAAAAAAAACTGACAAGGGACGATATCTGTCTGGTAGTTATTTTTTGAACCGGGCCGATAAGCTTTAAAATAATAGCATCTTTTTCCTGAAGGACTTTAAGTTGGACCTGTTCTCCGGGTGTAAGCATCAGAGCGGTTTTTGCCACAACTTTTTGACCGTTTATTAAAAGCTGGGCCTTACCCTGGGGCAACATCTGTATAACCTTTGCATTGATTATCTGATTTTTTTCAAATTTGGGAAGGCTGTTTTTTTGGCCATTGTCTTTATTAATGACCATTTGGGAGGATGAGATATGGATGCCGGAGATCATCTGCTATTTTTCTCCATTGCAACAAACTTTTTTTTAAGATCAATCACCAGCTGAACTTCTCCTTTAGGGATTGATAATCTTTGAGCAATGGAGTCAATATCGAAATCTTGATTATACATCTCTATAATTTGATTTTGTTGATCAAGTACAACGTTAGAAGAGGATTTTAAAATGGAGTAATCCGGCAATGGAAACGATTGATTCGCCTGATTTTGTCTTTCTTCCAGTTTCTTTTGCAATGCATCTGCACGGGATAAAAGAAGATTGATACTGATGATCCTGGAATCCAGGGCATCGTTCAACTCCTTTATTAATCTCTTTTTTTCTTGTATCTGTTCGTCAAAACTAAGAGCCGCTTTTCTTGATTCTTTAACTAAAGGCTCCAGCATTTCAATAATATCCGTAGAAGATCCTAATGCGTGTTTCGCATTTTCCTGTCTGTTATCATGATGATTCTTATCCACATCCGATAACTTAATGCGATTAACCCTCTTTACAAATAAAAATAAAAAAACAACCAAAACAAAATTAATAATAAAAAGAATTGCGATCCAAAATTCAAGTGAAAATAATTCTATCATACCATTGTGTCCAGCAGCCTGCCCGGTGCATCAGGATCCTGATCCATCTCCTCTTGTCTTTTCTTTTTTTTCTCTTCTTCCAACTGCCGTCTTTTTCGTAAGTCTTCTTTTTCTTTTTTAGCTTTAAGTTTTTCAGTCTCATCAAACTCCTGAACTGTTGTGCTTTTCGTAAGTTCATTG
>JAGLNZ010000107.1 GCA_023139225.1 Desulfobacula sp.
TCTTCTTTATCATCCGGGGTTTCACTTTCAACCAGGGTATCTGTTGTCTGTCCGCTCATCAAGCTGTTAATATCATCCTGGGAAATTGTTTCAAAATCTTCGTCCATGTCTTCCTCTGATGAAGACGGTTCTTCGTCGGACGATGCATTCGAATTCATCAGACTGTCAATATCATCCTGGGAGAGTTCTCCAAAGTCCTCATCAGATGAGTCGTTGATATCATCTAAAGACGCTGAGGCTTCCTCGCCCGAAGAATCACCCGAATTCATCAACTGATCAATATCATCCTGGGAAATGAGTTCCATATCATCATCATCTAAATCTCCATCTTCCGGGTCTGTAGTATTCGAGTTCATGAGGCTGTCAATATCGTCCTGGGACAGCTCTCCCAATTCATCAGCCTCATCAGCGATGTCAGCAGCGTCAGCGTCGCTCTTTGAAAATTTTTCTTCTGCTTCTTCAATAGAAGAGGAATCTAAAAGTTTATCAATATCATCCTGGGATATTAAACTGTCTTCTTCTAATGTTGGATCAGACATTTGATGACCTCTTTTAATTAAAGTAATCTTGAAGCCTGGTTTTCAGCTTTACAAGAACCGCCGTATGAATCTGGCATATACGTGACTCAGTCAATGTGAGAACTTCACCGATCTCTTTTAATGTCAATTCATCATAATAATAAAGCGAGACCACGATTTGTTCTTTTTGGGTCAACGTCTTTATGGTTTGAGCCAGAACAAATTTTAGTTCCTTCCTATCAAAACAATCGGCAGGGTTTTCATCCCCTTTAATGCCGGCCTGGAATCTTGTTCTTGAATATGTATCGTTTTTCTTTGTTTTAATGAATTCATCCAGGCTTAATACAGATGCGCCATGAATATTTGTCAGCATACCATAATATGCCTCAAGCGAAACACCTAGTTCCTTACAAATCTCTTCGTCCGTTGCCGATGATCCTTTCTGATCTTCGATGGTCTTTACAGCTTTGCCAATATCCTGAATTTTCTTTCTCATGGACCTGGAATAGGGATCCATGCTTCGCAGTTCATCAAGAATTGCCCCTTTAATCCGGTATTGAGCATAGGTCTTTAAGCTGACATGCCTTGAAGCGTCAAACTTATCCACCGCATCAATCAGCCCTAAGGATCCTGCAGAAACCAATTCGTCAAAAAAAACACTGGAAGGAAGGCGCATAGCAAACCTTGCGGCAATATGCTTTACAAGATATGAGTACTCAATAATGCTTTTTTCGCGCCATGAGTCTTCATCTGTTTTCTTTTCCTGGTAGTGTTTTTTCATATAACAATAAAGGTTCCCCTTTAGGTTGCAGACTGAAATACTTTGTTCATAAAAAATGTTAAACTTCCGTTTGAATTGGTTCTTACAGGACGATTCCCCAAGCTTACGGCAATATCTTCCATTGCTTTTGCCGCTGTTGAACCCTGAGCATTATCCATGACCAGCCCCCTTTTTTGGACCGCCTTTTGTAACTGCCTGTCAAAAGGGATGTGGCCTGCATATTCCAGTACAACATTTTTCAAATACTTATCAAGTGCCCCGCTTAAAGCTGCGTATACTTTTTTTGCCTGGGCCTCGGAGTCAACCATATTGACAATCAGTTTAAAATATTTTGTTCCATATTCCCCCGACATGACCTTCATCATTGCATAGGCATCTGTAATGGATGTAGGCTCTCTTGTTGCAATCACTATACATTCATCACAGGCTGAATTAAAGTATAATACATTTGATGAAATACCGGCACCCGTATCAACAAAAATAATATCAGCCTGATCAGATAAAGTTTCAAACTCACTTAAAAGATTAAGTTTTTCCCCTTCATTGAGTTGAGTCAAATCAGCAAAGCCTGATCCTCCCGGAAGGATTTTAATACCATGATCTGATTCTACCATTACCTGATTCAATGTTTTTTCCGCATTTATCACATGACGAATATTATACTCAGGCCTTAAATTAAAAATAATATCAATATTTGCAAGTCCGACATCTGCATCAATAATCACCACCCTTTTTCCCATCCGGCTTAAGGCAACAGCCATATTCCCAACAATATTGGTTTTGCCTACCCCACCTTTACCGCTGGTAACTGCGATGACCCTTGGAAGATTTTGCTTGTCCGATGTCATATTTGCCCTTCTCCTTGAAAGCGCTTGCTTTTTAACAACTTTCCGAAGTCCTTTTGCTTGATCCAATATAATTTTACTCCTTATTGTCCCTTTCCCAAAATAATTTTCAGCAGTTGCCTTTTGTCCGGCACAATCAAATCCTCAGGGACTCTTTGCCCATTTGCAATCAAAGAAACAGGCAGCTTAAAATCACTTACCTGATCCAATATTTTGCCGCATCTTTTTGTTTCATCTATCTTTGTAAATACAACAGTGTCAGGATTAAACACTGAAAAGGCAGATGCCGCATCCTTCATAATAATAGATTCGGAGGTAACACTCAAGACCAAATGAGCAGAAATCCTGAAATCAGCCTTAATCAATTGTAATATCTCATCAATCCTATGTTTGTCAAAGTGACTGTGCCCGGCAGTATCTATCAATACCATATCCATTGATTTCATTCTATCCAAAGCGCAGGACAAATCCTGACGGCTGAAGGCAGGGACACATAGCAATCCCATAATCGAGGCATATGCTTTAAGCTGTTCAAATGCACCCACCCTGTAATTATCAATCGAGATTAAACCCACCTTCATTTTTCTTTGAAAACTTAAGTTGGCAGCAAGCTTTGCAATGGTTGTTGTTTTACCGACACCTGTAGGGCCGACAAAAGCAGCCACATGCGGGACACCGGAACTATTATCCCTATTGAAAAAATCTTTTGTTGCTATTTGATTCAAACACTGGTGCATTACATATTTTTTTAAGGATTTAATTTTTTCGCCCTGGCCGGCAGTTTCATCCATTAAGCCGCTTGCCTTCTGTATAATAGCGCTTGCCGTTCTTTCACTAACACCGGCCCGCAAAAGGGAGGCGAGAATACCCACCGACTCAAAATGATTGCAGACCATATTGTGCATTCCATTTCCAAAACCGGCAATGGAAATCATATCTTTTATATCAGCAATATCTTCTTTCAGGGATTCTATCGAATGATCTTTGGCAGGTTTTTTATCTTGACACTGTGGCATGGCTGCTTCAACTTCAAACATTGTTTTTGCATAGGGATCAAGGGGCTTTTGGGGAATTTTTCGAGTGCTTAATATCATGGCATCCGATCCAAGTTCCTCTTTAATGTTTGCAATGGCTTGTTGAATATTCCTGGCTTTAAAAATTTTTCTATTCATTCTTCAAACTCACCTTTCCACTTGCCTGTAAATTAATATCATCCACTATTTCCGCGTGAGATACCACAAAAACAGTGGGCAAAGAAGATTCGATCAATTTTCTGACATGCCTGCGCAGGCTTGGAGACGTCATGATAACAGGTTGCGTATTGAGTGCCACCTGCTGT
Organism: Desulfobacula sp.; assembly: GCA_023139225.1. Taxonomy (GTDB): domain Bacteria; phylum Desulfobacterota; class Desulfobacteria; order Desulfobacterales; family Desulfobacteraceae; genus Desulfobacula. Next base: position 3,484 of record JAGLNZ010000107.1, read on the forward strand.
TCTACTTCTTTTGAAACCGCTTGAATGATTTCTTCTACCAATCGCGGATCAAGCGCAAGATATGATCCATGTTCCGTATGCTTGATATTTTTAGATAAAACTTCTTCCAAGGTTCGATCAAGGGTTGTCACCTGTAACATCTTGCCTTCCTGGAGATAGGGGGCCAGCATTCCTTTTGCAATTCTTTGCCTGACATATTCGGTTAAAAGATCCGGATCTTTGCCCATAGGCGCAAAATCTGCCAGGGTTTCTACTATGGTGAGCAGATCCCTGATGGAAATTCTTTCCCGCAACAAATTCTGAAGTACTTTTTGTACAACCCCCAGGCTTAATAGATTGGGAATCAATTCTTCAACAGCCTTAGGGCTTATTTTGGCAAGATTATCTATCAGATG
>JAGLNZ010000108.1 GCA_023139225.1 Desulfobacula sp.
TGCAAACTCTTTGCCCATTTTCATATTAGATCCTGATCTTGAAACCAGCAAGCCTGCTGCGGCAGAAACCAGAAGGGCCGGAATCTGTGAGACCAGGCCGTCACCAACAGTTAAAAGCGTATAGGTTGTTAAGGCATCCTTCATCTCCATACCCTGCTGAAGTACGCCGATTACAAACCCGCCCACAATATTAATCAGGGTAATTACAATACCGGCAATGGCATCTCCCCTGACAAATTTTGAGGCACCATCCATGGCACCATGAAACTGAGATTCCCTGGCAATCTCCTGCCGTCTTTCCCCGGCCTCTATTTCATCTATCATTCCGGCATTCAGATCCGCATCAATGGCCATCTGCTTTCCCGGCATGGCATCCAGAGTGAATCGAGCGGCAACTTCGGCTATTCTGCCCGCACCTTTGGTAATAACCAGAAAATTGATCAAGACAAGGATAATAAAAACAACCATGCCAACCACATAATTACCCCCAACAACAAAACTGCCGAAAGATTTGATAATCGACCCTGCCGCAAACGGACCTTCATTGCCGTGCAAGAGTATCAACCGAGTGGATGCCACGTTTAAAGAAAGTCTGAACAATGTCAACACAAGCAAAAGTGATGGAAAAATGGAAAACTCCAGGGGGGCTTTTGTATACATGGTCGTAATTAATACAACAATGGCAAAGGAAATATTCAATGCAAGGAAAAAATCAAGGACAATGGGATGTAAAGGTAAAATCATGGCCATAAGGATACCGATAAAGGCAACGACCATCAGGATATCTGAAGATTCTCTTTTTATCCATGCAAAATTTTCGGTTTCACTTACTGCCATTAATTCTCCAATTTATAATATACAAATTTGACACAGATCGCCAAATTATTGTCACAGGTTTATAATTTTTTTCCCTTTAATTTGTATACATATGCCAGTAATTCCGCAACGCTCTGGTATAACTCCATTGGAACCTGCTGACCTATATCCACACTACTATACAAATTTCGAGCCAATTGCTTATCTTCGACCAGGGGAATATCATTTTGTCTTGCAATTTCTTTAATATTTTGGGCAACAGGCCCTGCACCCTTTGCAAGCACTGTGGGCGCATCCATATTTTCACCATCATATTTTATAGCAACCGCCAAACGGGTCGGGTTGGTAACTACCACATCTGCCTGCGGCACATCAGCCATCATCCTTTTTCTGGCAGCTTCATGCTGGAGCTGCCTGATCCTGGATTTTACCAGGGGATCACCCTCGGTCTGTTTGGTTTCATCTTTTACTTCCTTTTTAGTCATTTTTTGATCATCCAAGAATTTCCATTTCTGATAGGCATAGTCTAAAAATGCCACAATGATCATGATCAGGCATACTTTTATAAATATCCAGAAAGAAACCTTGAGAATAAACAAAAGAATTTGTCCCACACTATAATCATACAACCGTGATATTTCACCAAGCTCCCCTTTAATTGAATAATAGGCCACCATTGAAATCACCCCTACTTTTATCAGGGTTTTTGTAAATTCCACGATAGCCCTTGAAGAAAACTTCTGTTTAAATCCGTTAATGGGGTCAAGCCTGGAAAACTTCGGTTCAATTGATTTCCATGATATGGCAAATCCAACCTGGGCAAAGTTTGAAATCAAAGCAACCAGTACAATTGCAAGCATGACGGGAATACAGGTAAAAATAATTTTTTGGGTATGAAAGGCAAGCAACCTGACAACTTCAAGATCAGTTAACAAGGGGATTTTTGTAAAAGTAAAATTGAAATAAAACACGGAGACAAGATTCTTATAGATATAAAAGGCTGAAGCATACAAGGATGTGGCACCCGCGAGCAAAACAAAAACAGAAGGAATTTCAACACTTTTGCCAACCTGTCCTTCTTCTCGAGCCTTGGAAAGTTTCCGCGAGGTCGGATCTTCTGTTTTCTCTCCTCCACTTTCAGGATCTTCAGCCATATTTGGTTATCCTCCGCCTGCAAAAAAAAGAAAGTACATCAATAATTCTTTAAATTCTGCGACATAGCTTTTAGTAGTGATAACAATAATTTGAAGGCTAAGACCAAAAAGAAGTAATCCTACTATTATTTTCAACGGGAAAGCCACAATCATGACATTCATCTGGGGTGAAAATTTTGCCACAAGACCAAATCCTACACTGACAAATGCTAATGAGGCTATAACAGGAGCACCGATTTTTATGGCTAATAAAAAAAGGTGGGCACCAAGATCCATAAATTTTGCCATCATTGCATCGGGCATCATAAAAAACCCCATGGGAACCAGTTTAAAACTGTCAATTATTGCCAGAAACATAATATGGTGGCCATTTAAAAGAAGAAAAATAATAACACATACCCAGTATCCAAGTTGATCCATAATGGAAACATTGGCCCCGGTCTGTGGATCGACCACATTGATCATGGCAAATCCCATCTGGAATCCGATAATCTGCCC
>JAGLNZ010000109.1 GCA_023139225.1 Desulfobacula sp.
GAATAAAAAGCTAAGGAGACAACAAGAGCAAATCCCATTTTAAGTCTGTTAGGAAAAACTTTTGAAGAAAAAATAGGAAACATAAAAAGCAGAATACTGACCCGCAGCAAAACAAGCATATATGTCCGAAACTCAACAGGATCAATGACATTAAGTATATCCATGCCCCTTAACTCCTACCTGATATACATGGGGATATTTTCCAGCACCTGCCTGGTAAAGGTGGTGAGTTCATCCAGCATCCAGGGTGCGGCAAACAAAAGCCCTAAAAAGACTGCAATTATCTTTGGTACAAATGTCAGTGTCATTTCCTGAACCTGGGTCACGGCCTGGAAAACACTGACAATCAATCCTGCTATCAGCCCAAGTCCCAACATGGGCATGGAAAGATAAATGGTCAATGTAATAGCTTGCTTGGCAAATTCAACAACCAATTCAGGGGTCATGGCTATACTCCAAAACTCTTTAACAGGGAACCTGAAATAAGATGCCATCCATCCACAAGAACAAACAGCATGAGTTTAAAGGGCAAAGAGATCATAATCGGGGGAAGCATCATCATACCCATGGCCAGAAGTACGGAAGCCACCACCATATCAATTACAAGAAACGGGATATATAAAACAAAGCCGATAATAAAAGCGGTTTTAAGCTCACTGATAACATAGGCCGGGATAAGAACCAGCAGCGACACATCATTTCTTGTCTCAGGTTTTTTTATGTCAGCCCCTTTTACAAAAAGTGCCAGATCATTTTCCCTTGTGTTGTGCAGTAAAAACTTTCGAATCGGTACTTGTGCCTGCTCAAAGGCATCATCAAAACTAATCTGACGTTCAAGGTACGGGTTCAAGGATTGCTGATATATTTCCTGACCAACGGGTTTAATGATAAAAAAGGTCATAAATAATGCCAAACCTACAATGACCTGGTTGGGAGGGCTTGACTGGGTTCCCATGGCCTGGCGCAAAAAATGGAATACCACGATAAGTCTTGTAAAAGGGGTCATTAAAATCAAAATAGCCGGTGCCAGGGCAAGAACGGTAAGCAGCGCAATAATTTCAAGGACAACAGCAACTTCTTCCGGGGTTTTGGCAGTCTCGACATTTAATTGTAAAGATGGAATGGGGAATGTCACAGCAAAAGCTGCCGAACTTGCGCATAGTAAAAAAAGGCTGACAAGGCAAATCACTTTGATTTTCATTATCTTTCCCCTTTTTCCAACAAATCGTTTCCCTTATTTTTAAATGAACCGGCTAATTTCTGACTTAAAAAATCTGAAAAACTCGAAGGAGCTTCACTTGCCTCACCTGAAAAATCAATATCTTTTTCAAATGAGGATATTTTACAAATATTTGTGGATGTAACACCGATTAGAATCGTATCACCCAAAACATTCAGCAGGACCAGTTTTTCTTTTGGAGAAAGATGATGAACCGTTAGTACTTTAATAAAATTTTTTGCCCCTTTTACACCTTTTGCCGTTGAAAATTTTTTAATCAGGTAAAAGACAAATATAAGTAATGCCAGAACCAGAAACAGCATGGAAAAAGTTCTGCCAAAGGCAAACCAGACATCTGAAGATGTATTCATTCGTTTTCTGCTGCCAGGCTCTTTACTCTGTCAATGGGAGTGATGACATCGGTAAGACGCACACCGAATTTTTCATTCACCACAACCACCTCACCCCTGGCAATGAGCTTTTTATTAATATAGACTTCCAAAGGTTCGCCTGCGAGTTTATTTAACTCGATAATGGAACCCTGCCCCAGTTGAAGAAGGTCGTTAACAAGCATTTTTGTCTTGCCAAGCTCAACAGAAAGTTCCAACGGGATATCAAGAATAAAATCCAGTTCCCTTTCTCCCTGCTCTCCTGCTTCTTCAACACCCTCTTCAACACTCTCTTCAATTTCTGTGTTGTCATTTTCTTCAGCCATGTTTAACTCTCACAATCTGTTATTATTTTATCTTTTACTTTAAACGCCTGAAATCCCCGTTGTACCCCTGCATATCCTGTTAATTTCTCCAACCCGTCTATATAAGAGATCAGCGGATCACCGGCATCGTTATCCAATTGAATCACGTCACCCTTTTGCAAATACAGCAACCTCTCTCCTTTGATTTCAGTTCTGCCCAGTTGAATTCTAACAACGACCTCTGATTCCAAAATGACTTCTCTGATCATTCTGCGCCAGTTTGTATCTATTTCTTCCGCCTCAGTCTGAACACCTGAAGACAATTTGTTTCTCATGGGTTCAATCATGGAATATGGATAACAGACAACCAGGTTCCCGGCGGACTGCTCAAGCTCTATCTCAAACCTTGTGACAAGAACAAGATCCGTTGGCAGGACAATGGCCGTAAACTGCGGATTCATTTCCGACCTGATCAATGATGCTTTAACAGGTTCAATGGGTGCCCAGGAAGCCTCAATATTTTTAAGGACTGCCACAACAGCCTTTTTAATCATCACCTCTTCGATAGTGGTAAATTCGCGCCCCTCCACCCGGGCTTTGCCCAGGGCTTCGCCGCCAAAAAAAGTATCTATCAGGTTATAAACAAGCTGACTTTCAAACACAACCAGGCCATGGCCTCTTAATGGCTCCATCCGAAAAACATGCAGGCTTGTCGGAACCGGCAAGCTTCTTACAAATTCAGAAAATTTCAATGTATCAAAAGGGTTGGCACTGACATCCACGTTGGTTTGAAGCAAAGAGGACAATGTTGCCCGCACTTCCCTGGAAAGCCTTTCGTTGATAACATCAAAGGTGGGCATTCTTGCCCGGACAACTTTATCCTGGCTGGTAAAATCATAGGCAATGATACCTTCAACCGGTTCAGGTTTGGCAGCGTCACCTTCGGTTTCAACTTCACCTGAATCCAATCCGTCTAATAGACTGTCAACTTCATCCTGTGATAATATTTCACTCATAATTTGATCACTGCATTATAAAATTTGTAAAATAAATATTTCTAACCGTAGCCTTTGGAAAAATTGAATTAATCCGTTTGAGCAAATTATATTTAAGCATAATTTTGCCTTCCGGATTTCTCAACTCCAGCCAGGTCATCTCTTCTACCTGCCCTGTGATTATTTTCCTGATCCTGTCCTCCATTGTATAAATTTGTTTTCTAAACCGGTGATCCGTTAATTCCAAAGACAGATTCATACTGACCAGCCCCATGGTTGAACTTGTTTTAAGCGAAATACGCTCAAATGGCTCAAGATCAACAATATCTTCAAAAACAACCTCATCTTCCCGGGTCAATGTTTCATTTATGTCTTGCCGGTCGGCAATTGCATGCCGAACTGCCTGATCTTCTTTGGGTACTGGTTTAAAGAAAAGCCACCAAACCCCTATAACAAGACTTATTAGCAGGACTACAGATGCTGCAATGATTATGATGACTTTTTTGTATCTAAAAATCTGTTTAAAAAAGTTTTTTATTTTAACAACCACTTTTTTCTTTAAAGAATCTTCCAAAGAGTCATCTTCATCTATAATATCTTCCATGGAGTCATCATCAAAATTTTCATCCATTTCGTCTAAGATATCTTCATCCAAAACAACTCCTGATATAAATGGTTAAATATTAGTATCGTATACTTTGGAATAGCAATCCTTGTGCCAAGCGTCATCTGTCTTTCATGTTTCAAATGTCGCACTGTGCAAAAGAACTCTTTAAAGACAGTATAAATACAGCTCAAACAATTTGCAAAGTTTTTTATTTTCCAAAAGGGCTTAAAAAAATGAATAATATTTAAAGAAGATAAACAGGGTAAAAAAGAATAAAAATGTCAATGGGACTTTTAAAACGTCAGAAATATGACAGCCAGGACAAAGATTCAATCTCTTTGTTCTGGCTGTCCGGATTATTATTAAATAAATTATTTACCGTTTCATTTGAATGACTGTCTGCATCATATCATCAACGGTTGTAACTGTTTTTGAGTTGGCCTGGAATCCCCTTTGATTGACTATCATGGCAACAAACTCTTCGGCAATGTCAACATTTGACATCTCAAGCGAATTGGGTGCAATGGTGCCCAGACCGTTCTCACCCGGTTTATTTGTAATTGCACCGCCACTGGCCCGGGTTTCCCTGAATAGATTCCCGCCTTCATTGAACAAACCGAAATTATTTAAAAATTTGGCAAGGCCGACACGGAACAGGGGAATCAGCTGTCCGTTGGAATAGATACCGGTCATGATACCATCCGATGCAACATCAACCCCCTGAAGGTCTCCTGCAGCATACCCGTTAGCATCCTGAAAGACAGTTGAAGAGGATTTTGAGTATTGCGTTGTTGATAAGGAATCATTTACAAAATTAGTTTCCTTATACACTGTTCCCAGATCAAGTTCGACATCATTTTCTGTGGAACCGTAATCTCCTCCCAAAAAATCGGTTGTAAAGCTGTAATACCCGGTATCCGCTATTTCATTTTTATTAATTTCGGTCCATGCTGTGGAGCCGAGTATATCAAAATCAATTTCGCTTCTGTCATTATAAGGATGAGCACTTGTTCCAAATCTTAAGGGATCATCAAATACAAATCTGAGATCATCATTATCTGAATCATTTCCTGAGCCGTCAAGATCAATAATCGCTTCTTCCTGATCTCCTTTTAATGTCGCACTGGCATATTCAGCCGGAGGGACATCGGGGTCTACATTAAAGACGAAATGACTACCAGCGGGAACCGCCCCACCGGCGGTTGGATTAAAAGTGATATCTACGGTATTATCCGCATCAAAATCAATACCAAAGGTTTGGGTACCTGATGTAGTAGCGGCTGCAACCGCAATAGCATACTCTTGTGGAGGTGTCGGATCCATAATAAAGGAGATTGACTGTCCCGCAGCTGTTGTCAATGTTGACCCAAAGGTATACTCAGCTGTAGAAAGGCCTGCTGAACCTCCAGTTGTATACCAAATATCAAATAATGCATTTGTAGAACTACTGGAAGCTGTATTGATAGCTAACCAGGTATTGCCTATTTGTGCATTCGTCACTGCAGCTGCGGATGTTAAAGACCATTGATCACCCAGCCAGTATAATGTTGGTGTCGTCTGTGCTGTATCTGTTGCAATGGCTCCCTCAGAACCTGGTGATGTAATACTCAGTGAAGGGTCATTTGTGGGCACAAATGTATAGGTACTGGTAAAATCTTCTGCTTTTACG
>JAGLNZ010000011.1 GCA_023139225.1 Desulfobacula sp.
TCTTATACTTTGGAGATAATTGCGGGGAAATTGTGTTTGATAAATTGTTTATCAAAACCATTAAAAATCAATATGATATAAAATTTATATATGTAGTCAGAAGTATGCCCACGCTGAACGATGCAACATTGAAAGAGGCAATGGATGTGGGGCTTGATCAGGTTGCCACCGTTATTGACAACGGTATTGACGGCCCATTGCCCGGAACAATAATAAAAAGATGCTCGCCCCGGGTAAAAAAACTGGTGGATCAGTCAGATTTAATCATTTCCAAAGGCGGGGGGAATTTTGACAGTTTGGGAGAACAAATAAGCAACTTGAAAACCAACATTACGTTTATGCTTCTTTCAAAGTGCCATCCTGTGAATAAATTTTTCAATACAGACCTGCACCAGCCAATCATGGCTAACTTTTTCAGAAATAAACCCAAACTCCATGGAGATTAAATGAATTTTGTTCCTTTTGAAATGGGCCCTATCAGACCGGTTGATGAAGCAGACAGCCTCTTGATTCGCACCACCCGGGGCTGCCCCTGGAACAGGTGTACCTTCTGCACTCTGTATGAAGACATGCAATTTTCCATAAGGTCTGTAACTGAAATCAAAAAAGATATCCTGGCTGCAAAAGAGTATTTCAACGGCCATCCCTTTGAGACCTGTTTTCTCCAGGATGGGGACAGCTTTGTCATGGGAACAAAAGCATTGATCGAAATCCTGGAAACACTTCGAAAAGCTTTTCCGTCATTAAAGCGGATCAGCTCTTACGGCAGGGCTCAGACCATGGTCAAAAAAACGCCGTCTGCCATGAAAGAAATATTTGATGCCGGGTTGAACAAACTTTACTGCGGTATGGAGTCAGGCTCAGCCCAAGTGCTTGAAAAGGTTAAAAAAGGTATCACCCCGGAATCCATCATCAAGTCCGCCCGCATGGCCAGGGAGGCCGGCATGGACGCCACTCAGTTCATTATCCTGGGGCTGGGGGGGAAACAATTGTCAAACACCCATGCTATTGAGACGGCAAAGGTGCTCAATGAGATCAACCCGGATCATATCCGGGTGCTGACCATCGGTGTAAAACCCGGTTCCGGCCTTGACCGCCAGATGGCAAAGGGAGAGTTCATCCTGCCATCGGAAGCTCAAATCATCTCGGAACAGCGGCTGCTCCTTGAACATCTTGAGGGTATTACCAGCCATTATGCCAATCACCACAGCATTGACCTGCTCCTGGAAGTCCGGGGCCGTCTGCCAGGAGACAAGGACCGGCTGCTCACGATCCTGGATCGTTTCCTATCCTTGAGTGATACAGATCAGATCAATTTTGTCCTGGGAAGGCGGCTGGGATATTACAGATATTTGTCAGATATGGAAAATGGTCTACAGTATCAGTTTGTAGAAAAACAGGTCCAAAAAATAAGGCAGACTGATCCTGATTCTTTTGAGCAAATTTTCCACAACCTGCGCTGCCAGGTGGTCTAACTGCTATGTAGAGCCGATATTTTGAAAAATTAAATATAAAATAAATAAAGGAAATAACAATGAAAGACCCCATTTTTGAACCCATCACCATAAATAATCTTAAAATTAAAAACAGGATATATCTTCCTGCAATGCACCTGGGTATGGCTCAGGATTTTGAAGTCACAGATCAGATCATTAATTTCTATGCACAAAGGGCCAAAGGCAGACCCGGAATGATTTGTGCGGGGTTTGCAACAGTGGATGAACTTTCAGGCAACACCCAGAATATCGGCGCCCATGATGACAAATTCATACCCGGTCTTCAAAAGCTTTCAAA
>JAGLNZ010000110.1 GCA_023139225.1 Desulfobacula sp.
CATCACCCTAAATCATCTGCACGGTTTTATGCATCGGCTGGTCAGGCAAGATTGTTCTTTGACCAGTCAAGGTATTTTAAGTAACCTTTGTTATCAAAATTATCAGAACGTTTATTCATAAATCCATGACCAAACTCTGTGATCATACACTGAACATTAGGAGTTTTCGCCATAAGGCGGGTTAGATTTGGTACTGAAAAATGTTTCTCTTTCTTGGGAAAAACCAAAACTGTATCACAACAAGGTATTAGATTTGAGTTTTCTCGTATGCGAGAACCATAAAAACAAACTGCTTTTTTTATAATTAATGCCTCACTGCTCCCCAGAGTATTCCAAATTGCTGAAGCCCCGACACTAAAACCTATGATAAATATTTTTTCATTACAAGCACTGATCTTCTGATTTACTAAGTCGGTATATCTGCTTAAACCACAGACCCTATAAAAATGATCGTATGCTTTTGATTCAAATTTAAATTCAAGTTCTTTCCCATTGTATGGATCAAGAATCTCATATTCTGAAGAAAAATTTTCTGCGAATATTTTTAAATCAAAAGTAAGCCCAAAGATATCTGATACAATAATGGTTTTCATAGAAATTTAAATATCAAATATATTGGCAGAAGCAAAGGTATATCCATACTGGTAAACATTCTTTCTTGTTTGAAATCGGGTTGTCCGGTATAATCCGTTTGCGTCGTTCTTATGACAAAGCGAACATCAGGATTAAATAGTTAATAACTCATAGTTTTTTAAAGAAAGGGGTTAACATGAAATCATTTGACTGGAATCCGGGAACTCTTCTTGAAATGTCAGGCTCTTATTGGAAAACATGTACGCTTCATACAAGTGTAAAACTTGATATTTTCACAGTTATCGGATCAAATGCCTTATCTGTTGATAAAATTAATGAAAAACTAAAATTAGACAAGCGAGGCCTTGCCATGCTTTTAAATGCCTTATCTGCACTGGAGCTTCTAATAAAAAAAGATGGAAAATATTCCAATTCTCCCCCGGCTTTAACCTTTCTTTCAAAAGAGTCCGGGCAATATCTCGGGTTTATGATTATGCACCACCATCATCTGATGGAATCATGGCACAAAATGGATAAAGCCATTATTGAAGGCATGCCAACCAGAAGCAGGTCTTCTTTTTCCGATGAAGAACGGCGCGAGAGCTTTTTAATGGGCATGTTCAACATTGGCATGGCCATTGCCCCCAGGCTGTCAAAAGAACTTGACCTTTCCGGCTGTAAAAAACTTCTTGATTTTGGCGGAGGCCCCGGGACCTATGCCATTCATTTTTGCCTTGCCAATCCTGAATTAAATGCGTCTGTCTATGATCTATCCACCACCCGTCCCTTTGCCGAAAAAACCATTAATAAATTTAATATTTCAGACCGGGTTGATTTTATTTCAGGAAATTATGTCGAAGATGAATTTGCTTACCCCAATACCTTTGATGCTGCCTGGCTCTCCCACATCCTCCATGGAGAAGGACCGGAACAGGCTCAAGAGATCATTGGAAAAGCAGTTTCAGCTTTAAAGCCAAAAAGCAAAATTTATATCCATGATTTTATACTGAATAATAATATGGACGGCCCGTTATTTCCGGCTCTTTTTGCCATTAATATGTATTTAGGAACACCAAAAGGCCGGTCGTACAGCCAAGCCCAGATATCCGACATGCTCAAAGCACACGGGGTACAAAACATTAAACGGCTTTCTTTTACAGGACCGACCCAGTCCGGTATTTTAAGCGGCGTAACTTTATAAAAATGAATCAGATAGAACAGCAAGAATCGGGTGGTAAAATACCATTCTTTAAATTATAATGCATCCGTTATTATTAAGGATGAAACAGATGCAATATAAAGAAGTTT
>JAGLNZ010000111.1 GCA_023139225.1 Desulfobacula sp.
ACAATGGTCTAGTGACTATGACATCGTCGAAAAGGCCATCAAATATCTTGAAGCAAATCAGGGACGTCAGCCTTCGCTTGCCAGTATTGCATCTTCTGTCAACCTCAGTGAATTTTATTTTCAGAAATTATTTTCAAGATGGGTGGGAATAAGCCCGAAACGCTTTCTGCAATTTTTAACAAAAGAGTATGCAAAAAAATTGTTGAATGAATCAAAAAGCCTCCTGGATGTGACCTATGATGCAGGGCTGTCCAGTCCCGGGCGGCTGCATGATTTATTTATCCATTGCGAGGCTGTCACGCCGGGTGAATATAAATCAAAAGGTTTGGGAGTTGAAATCAGTTATGGATTTTCTTATTCACCATTTGGCACTTGCATGATTGCCCATACCCACAGAGGGATCTGCGCCTTAAAATTTGTCAGGGACAAAACCCAAAAAGAGATAGCTGTCTGGCTTCAGCAACAATGGCCCAAGGCAACCCTTAAAATTGAAAGCCAAGCCATTCAATCTGTAGCCCAATCAGTGTTTCCCTTTAAAAACCAACCGATCCAGGCACCACTCCATCTCTATATCAAAGGTACCAACTTTCAGATAAAGGTATGGGAAGCATTAACCAAAATTCCGTTTGGAAAAACTGTGACCTATCAGGATGTTGCAAGTCACATCGGCCAACCCGGCGCAAACCGGGCTGTGGGGACTGCTATTGGGAAAAATCCGATTCCGTTTCTCATCCCCTGCCACAGGGTGATTCGAAAAATGGGGGAGTTTGGCAATTATGGCGAGGGCAGGGCAAGGAAAAAAGCATTAATAGGCTGGGAAGCAGCCAAAAGAAACATCGGCAAGATGGGGTGATATATGAGTTTTTATAAGGATGGGAAAAAAGTATTATCTAACCTTGACAGCTATTACAAACAGAGTATTAACAAAGAAAAAAAGGTCATAAAACAACTGACCATCAGCGAGCTTAATGAAAAGCTCAGCCTTGCCGCCCACCTTAAAAACGGGGATTTATCCGATGAGAGGCTTGATTCTTTCATAAAAAAGTATCTTGACAATACCACAAGGCTGCACCATCCGGGATATTTTGCCCATCAGGTCGGCATACCCCATCCAACAGGGGCTCTTGGGTCATTAGTTGACGGATTCACCAACAATGCCATGGCGATCTACGAAATGGGTCCGGCTGCTGCAGCCATTGAATTTTTCATGGTCAATTACCTGTTGGGAAAAATCGGTTGGAAACCCATGCCCACGGATATTGAAAAAAGACTGACCTTTTTTCATGGCGGGGGCGTGTTAACCCATGGGGGTTCCCTTGCTAATATGACTGCACTTTTAACCGCCAGAAATTGCCTGGACAGCTCTATCAGGGAAGAAGGGAATCCATCTGATCTTGTTATCCTTGCCCCTGAAACATCTCATTATTCAATCGCCAAGGCAGCAGGGATTATCGGGATTGGTGAAAACAATGTAATTCGCCTTGAAACAGATCCCCATGGGCGAGTGATGGTTTCAAAATTAAACAACGCTCTTCAAAAGGCCGTCGACAAAGGTAAACGGATTGTCGCCCTTGTGGCCAATGCCTGCTCCACAGGCACGGGACTTTATGATCCTATTGATGAAATTGCTGACTTTTGCAGTGAGAATGGGATATGGTTTCATGTTGACGGTGCCCATGGGGGAAGCGCACTTTTTTCAAATAAACACAAAACATATCTTCATGGCATCCATAGAGCCGACTCCATGATCATTGATGCGCACAAGATGTTAAGAACCCCTACTGTTTGCGCTGCTTTGCTGGTAAAAGATGCTGCTGCCCTGGACCATACATTTGAACATAAGGCAAGCTACTTATTTCATGAAAAAAAACAACCCGGGTTTGATTTTATCGGGCAGGTAATTGAATGCACTAAAGCAGGGCTTGGTTTAAGGTTTTATATGACCCTTGCAGCCATTGGTGAAAAAAAAATAGAACGCTATATCGATAATGCATATGCTCTTACACAGCAGGCTTTTGAGCATATTAACGCCCAGCCTGATTTTGAAGTGCCCTGTAAGCCTGAAAGTAATATTCTGTGTTTCAGGTTTGATGCAGGCGATGATGTCCAGATCATGTTGAGGGATCATTTAATTGAAGAGGGCAGCTTTTATATTTCCTGCACCGAGTTAAATGCCAGGCGATATCTTAGAATTGTTATTATTAATCCTGAATCCAAGTTAAACGATATTAAGAATTTAGTAACGTCAATCCGGCAGGCATTTGCAACGCATTTTTCTAAATAATTTTTGACTAGTCATATGTCTTAATGTATACTTGCCTCATAGATTGAACTTTATATTTTTTCAGTTGAACACAAATTCGGCAATAATTTTCACAATTTAAAGTAAAAAAACTTTTTATACAACACCTGACGTTTATCAAAAGAAAGGATCAGCCATGACGGATCAGTCCTCACAGGTATTTCTTCAGCGGGCAAGGGTGATGAATTTAATCAGAAGAACGGTGTTTATCTGTTTTATTATCGCTCTTTTTTACTCTTTGGCTGCAATTGTCTATTCAACCAAGGTCATTTATAAGGTCAAACTCAACTATGCAGTTATACTAGAGCAGTTTGGCGGGCAACGGCAGGCGGTAACAGATATTGGCTGGCATTTCAGGCTTCCCTTTTTTACAAAGCTTGAAACAGAAGTCCCTTTAATGAATCAGAATTTATATCTTGGCGGAAGTTCCGCCCCAATAAAAATTATTTCCCAGGAAAATGTCGCCCTTTGGACGTCTGCTTTGATGACATTTAAAATAAAAGATCTAAGAGTTTGGGGGATTGAGAACCTTTCTCCTGAAATCCTTCTCCAGGGTGACTTTGACGGTATTGCCAAAGATAACCTGCAAGCCCAGGAAGTTAATAAACTGATCAGTGAAAGAGAAAAAATAAAAGAAAAAATTTACCAGGCATTGAAAAATCGCCCCATCAACAAAAACGGGCCGACCATTGAAGGCAAATACGGTATTGAGGTGGTCAGTTTCGTACTCAATGAAACCCGGTTCGGCGATAAACTGGTTGAAGCAACAGAGGAAAAAAAGCGACGCCAGCTTATTGCGGAAGCAGATAACTATGCAGCAGACCAGGAAGCCGACAGGATCAAAAAACTTTATAAAGCCTATCTTGATGGCATTCAAGCCCTTCACCTTGCCTTGGGCGGGTCTGATAAACAAAGTGTAAACCCGGCATTATTTGAATTTTTATCCCAGCAAAAATGGGCCACGGCCTATGAAAAGAACCAATCGGAACAAAAAACCTTTGTCCTTCATGGAGCGGGACAACCGCCTTCTCTAACGCTGCCTTCCCTGTTTCGAAAAAGAACGAACACCCCCTTGAAAAACAATAAGGACAAGGCTTCATCACAGGCTGTTTTGAAAACACCTTAACTGCAAGCTGATTTCATCTTGCCCCGGGAGTTGGGTATGGCAAAAAGAACCACAAAAGAAAAAACATTTATCAGGCTTCCTGAAGAATCCATAAAAAAGACAGAGGCTCTTGTGAAGACATGGAGTTATGACACCAAAGCCTTTGTCAGATCCCGCCTGAACCAGTACAAACAGCCGCATCCCGTAATTTCATTCCTGAAAGAATCCTTTTTTCTTCTCTTTTTTATGAGAAGAAAAAAAAGAAAAATGAATGTATTAAACAACCCTGAAATCCTCAGGGACTGGAAAAAACGATTCTTATACTCAGGTGAAACCAATCCCGGGGCCTCTTGGAATGCCATTATTGAAAAAGAATTGACAAAACCCGAATATCACTACCTGATCGCCGTACTGGACAAGGAACTGACCGACCTGCATGTTCCCATTGAACTTGAAGAAACTTTTGAAAAAATATACCGGGCCCATATCAGGAAAGAACATATTGAGGACCCTGATGTTCCCAAAGCACCGATTGTCCTTATAGAAGGCACTTCGGGCAGTGGCAAGAGCGCTACAGTCAGGGAAATTCTGGAAAAGGTGGTGTTCAGGAATGAAATCATCCCCATGGTTGACTGGAAAAAGAAAAAAGAAAAAATCCTTGCCAGGCACAGTCTTTTTACAAATCTGGAAGAGGTTGACCCCGAGTTTGCCATGAAGATTGCAAGAAAAAGAAAACAGGCATTTTACAACCGTCTTGCCCAAATTCCGATTTTAAGACGCATATTTAAAAAACGAATCATGAAAAACCTGACTTATTTTGAAGAAAGGGGGATCACAGTTGATTCCTCTATTATTACACCCAATGATTATCAGACTGCTTTAGCGGGGGAACCGGGCAACTATTTCAAACGTGCCATGGGCCACCCCAAAGTAACGTCCATCCGCCACATTGAAGAAGCCCATTCCGCCTTTGGAAAATCAGAGGCCAGCTATGGCAGCGGGGGGGCGGAAAAACAGCAGAGAACCCTGATTGATACCTCCAATATCGTTCTGGATGAAATAATTGACGGAAGAAGGGATTGCTTTATCATTGCCACAACTGACCAAACCCATCGATTTGATTCAGCCATTTACCGAAGATTTGTGGAAAAAGGGTGTATCATTGATATATCCAAGTTTTGGATGAATGCAGATAACCTTAAAAAAATCATATTCCTTGAGATTAAACGCCACCAGATCCCCACAAAATATCATCAGGATTCCAAAAGCCTTGATGATGCCGCAAAAAGAATATACACCATTTTTAAAGAAAGAAGCCTTAAAATCAGCCCTGCCTATGTCAGAAAACTCATTGAATCCATTATTAACATCCGGGGAGATTTCATCCTTGCTTTCCTGGATAACAGCATTCTGATCAGGAGTGCTTTTCAACTGGTGGCCAAAAATGTATACGGTGAATTATACAACAAAGTTGTTGACCGCATGGATCGAAACGTTCAATGGGATGAGTATGTTGGGGATATAAAAGATAAATTTTCAGAAATGGCCAATAATTGTTTCAGCTACGGTATCAGCGAGGATAAGGGGGTTGTTCTGACAGGGCCTCCCGGCAGTGGAAAGACTTTTCTTGCCAGAACCTGGCTTTCCGCCAACCTCAAGGTTCATGATATTGCCACAAGTCCTTCTACACTTCAGGACCCGTCAAGCCCGGTTCACGGGGCAGTCTCCAATCTTGAAAAAGTCTATGATATTGCAAAAATGATCGCCCCCACTATCATCTTCTTTGATGAAGGCGATGCGCTGGCACCCAGAAGAAGTGCTACAGGCGGCCAGCCATCAGATGCATTGACCAATAAATTTTTAAATATTATTGATGGGGAGATCCCCTTAAATAAGGTCTTTACGGTGCTGACCACCAACCGCCTGGACATTTTAGATCCAGCCCTGATCCGTTCAAAACGGCTGAAAACACTTGAAATATCAGGTCATATGAGGCAAAAAGATATCTTTGATATTATAAAAAAACAATTTGAAGACGTCCCCCATAAACGCCACTTTGAAATTGAAAAGATCATTGAGACTGCCCAGGGAATCTGTAACACACCGGCTGATTACACCTCGTTCACAGAAAAGGCCATTGCGCTTTGCAGCACTGAATTTAAAGTGTTGCTAAAACTTCGGCAGCTTAAAGAATCCACCTACCAGGAAAAATGTGATTTTATCAAGCTTAACTTTAAAACCATTATTGGCATGCTTGATGCGGTCAAAGCCCCGCCTTTGATCAAATCAAAAATCAAAAATGATTTAAAAAATTTTGTAAAGCATTATGATCAGATCCTTGCCAATGTGGATCACATCACCTTGGAAAAAGACTATCCGCTTGTAGAAGCCCATCTTGAATCTGCCCGAAGGGAAATATCTAAAAGTCCTGTAAGAAAAGGGTCCATCCAGCTCAATGAATTTTTAGAAACGGAATTAAGCAAAGAACCCCAGGTAGGGTTTATCATTGGTGTGGGTGCCAATGATCTCACGGGAATGCTGCTGCCCATTGCCACCAGCCTGACCGGGAGAGTGGAAGGATCTCCCATTATTGTTACCGGTGCCGTATCCTCTTCTTCAGCAAATACGGCCGAGCTTGACATGGCCGTTCAAATGACAAAACAGTCTGCCCAGGAAGCATTAACCATGGTAAAAAACTATATCCAGGAACTAAGCCCCGATTATAGTATCCCCTGGATTTTTGGTGATTTTTTACAGCGATATTCCCTTCATCATCAATTGCTTTCCGCGTCATATAATGTGGGCGGGCCGTCAGCCGGTTATGCTCTTGCCTTGAATACACTGTCCGCACTTTTAAGGATTCCCTTGTGCATTGATTTTGGTATCACAGGCGCTCCCTGGACCAAAGGTGTCAGAAAAGATGAAGTCGGCGGTTCCGTCATTATCGGCGGCCACAGAAAAAAGACTGAAAAAGTTCTTTTATATCTTAGAAGAATGTATATGCCCTTACAGAATTATAAAGACCTTGAGCCTGAATTTTTAATGGGTTACTGGCAGCGCAAAAAAGATATTATTGCCGTTACCCATTTTGCAGATTTAATGCCCGAAGTCCTGTTCCTGGATGAAGACCATAATCAACAGCGCGAAGATCTAATCGAGATGCGGATAAAATTGAAAAGTGAGAAATACTATGCCGCTGAAAGGACGCCGAATCTTAAAGAAAATATTATCCAAACAAAAAAGGAAATGAGGAAACGAGCAGAAAATGAAATAGTAAAACGGGTGGATGCCATTCGCAAATATCTTACAGATCCTGACAGGGAAAACTACATTTCCCATGACCAGATATTTAACAAATATATAATGAAATAAGAGCTAAAAAACTTTCCTATTTCTCCCTCAATGCCAGTGGTTTGGACAAAATTTCAGACCAGATAACGGCATTTTGCAAGGGATTGGATTTAAAACAATACTTTTCCCGCAAAGGATACAAAGGCTCTTTAATGCAAGGTTCGGGCTCGTGTCTGCGGGTTTGAAGTCTTGTTATCACGGGCTGTTTAAACACTTCAGGCTCGGGCTCACTGAAATCAGCATCTTCATCGACCCTTTCGTAACTTGGAGGCAGTTCTTCATCTTCTTCAAGCGTTTCCCAAATAGTCTCCGGCTCCGTGGTTTCCTTTTTCTGCTGTTTGGCCTGTTCTTCAAGGTCCTGGACAAATTGACGGATCTGCTCACCAATTCGGTCAAATATGGATAGTTTCTTTTTAGTCTTTTTCGGTGTTACAGTCTTTTTCTTTCTGGCCATAACCTGCTTAAAAATTGACGGCAGGACAAAAAAGGCAATAATGAAAAGAAAGGGTACGATTGAATCAAAATCCATGGCTCTTTTCCTTTATCGGTCACCGGTCCCTGCCCCTGAAAAGGAGAAGGGACCGGTTTGTGTAGTTATTGTTTAGGATCTGAGTCTGACTCGGGTGTGGCAATCTGGTCTCTCATCTTGGTGTCTGCGGAAATATTCTGCATCCTGTAATAATCCATGATACCCATATTACCGCTTCTGAAAGCCTCTGCCATGGCCAGGGGCACCTGGGCCTCGGCTTCTACTACCTTGGCACGCATTTCCTGGACACGGGCTTTCATTTCCTGTTCCTGGGCAAAGGCCATGGCACGCTTTTCCTCGGCTTTTGCCTGGGCAATCTTCTTATCTGCCTCGGCCCGGTCGGTTTCCAATTCAGCCCCTATATTTTTACCCACATCCACATCAGCAATATCAATGGATAAAATCTCATAGGCCGTACCTGCATCCAGGCCTTTTGATAGAACTGTCTTTGATATCGAATCCGGATTTTCAAGCACTTCCTTGTGGGTGACGGCTGATCCGATAGTGGTTACAATACCTTCCCCCACCCTTGCAAGAATGGTTTCTTCTCCGGCGCCACCGACCAGGCGGTCGATATTGGCCCGGACCGTAACCCTTGATATGGCTTTGAGCTGAATACCGTCCTTTGCCATGGCTGCCACCAGGGGGGTCTCAATGACTTTCGGGTTAACAGACATCTGAACTGCTTCCAGCACATTCCTTCCTGCAAGATCAATGGCCACGGCACGGTTAAAGACAAGTTCGATATTGGCTTTGTCCGCCGCAATGAGTGCCTGGACAACACGGCTGACATTGCCGCCTGCAAGAAAGTGGGACTCAAGATCATCCGAGCTAAGTTCAATGCCGGCTTTAACCGCCATGATTTTGGATTCAACAATCAGCTTTGGCGGAACTTTCCTGATCCTCATAAAAATAATATTGATTAGACCGATCTTTGCACCGGACACCAATGCCTGGATCCATAAGGTGATATAGGAAAAAATAAAATAAAATAAAACCAGAGCTATAATGCCTGCTATAACGAACAAAATATACATAAAATCCATTAAAACTTTCTCCTTTTATTTAAGATTGTTCAACAATGATCCGGTTGCCGGAAACATTTGTGACAATAATGGGCGTATCCGCATCGATATATTCTCCATCAGTCACCACATCCACACGCTGTGAATTAATCTCGGCCATTCCTGACGGACGAAGATCGGTGACAGACCTTCCTTTCATATTTATATAAGCTTCATACACCTCTTTTTGAGAAACCACTCCATCCTTTTTTGACAGCTCCCGCTTCAGTGCCAAAGGTGACTTGGCCAGTATTTTCATGCCGGCAATAAGCAAAACAGGAACCAGGACAATATCCAAACCCGCCAACACCATTCCGGCTGTTGTAGATATACTTGTATACACTAGATATAAAGAATAAAAAAATACGGTAAGCGCGATAGCGGTTAACAGTCCCAATGACGGAATAAAAACTTCAGCAATGATGACCAAAAATCCGATCAATTGAAGAAGAATGGGTAAGATATAGGGTTTCATTCCAAGCCTTTACATTTCAGGATGTTTTGGGTTTAACAATTACACGATTTTGTTCTATTTTGTCAACCAGAACAGATGTTCCCCTGTCAATAAATTCACCCCGGGTGATGGCATCAATCTTTTTTTTGTTTATCATTACCTTTCCCGCCGGACGAAGAAATGTGTGGGCAATCCCCGTATCGCCCGGTTTCACTGCCAAAGCCGTTGTGGTATCCACATGGGAGTGCGAAAGGGTGGCTTCAAGATAAGGCCCTTTCATGATTTTTGACAATTGCGGCAGAATAAACCGCATCATGAACAAAGATATGAGAAAGGCAAACATAAAAGAGCCCAGTACATGTGCCAGGTTTTTCATCAATAAGGCGCCTTCCCATGGCAATGAGGGATCAGGTATCACAAAGCCCTGAAAAGAAAGAACAAGGCCCGCTGCAATAATTAAAAGCCCTGAAATGCCTGCAACACCAAATCCGGGAAGAACAAACACCTCTACCCCAAGGAGAAGAATTCCAACAAGCAAGATTAATAATTCCGTATGGTCTGCAAGGCCGACCAGATATTGACTAAAGAATACCAGGCCAAGGCATGTTATACCGACAATACCGGGTATGCCAAACCCCGGGGCCTTTATTTCCGTATATATGGCACCGATTCCAATCAACATCAATATGGGTAAAAAGGGCTGGAGAAACCTTACGATGCTTTCAGACCAGGATTCTTCAATGGTAATGATATCAATTGATTCATAACCTAAAAGTGACAAGACTTCGTTTATATCTTTTACGCTTTTTTGGGAAAACCCGAAATCAACGGCTTCGGCATCATCCATGGTTAAAAGTTCTCCCTTGGCAACGATCGTCTTTTTAGCAGTGATCTTTTTTTTCTCATCTTTCGTCAGATCATCATAAGCTTTTTTCTTCATAAAACTTTTTTTGCCGTCCATCACCACCTGGTAGACTTCCATATCAACGGTGACCATAGATTCTGCCAGCACCACAGGATAATTATTTTTCTTTGCCAGGGCACGAAATTTTGCCCTGAGAACAGTCTGAACTTTTTCTCCGGCCATTTTCTGGCCTTCCTGGGTGTTGATAATGGGTGCGCAATCCCCGATAATGGTATTTTCTTTCATGAATAATAAATTTGATGAAAGGGCAATCAGGGCACCTGCAGAAATAGCTCTTTTTTCCACAAATGCAATGGTTTTTCCTTTTGGCACATTGGAAATCACATCCACAATGTCCAGCGCCGCATCCACCCTGCCGCCAAATGTATCCATTTTAAAAACAAATACAGCATCGGTTTCATTTTTGATTTCTTCCAGGGCTCTTTTGACATAGGCCGCCATGCCTGGCTCTACTGTACCGGAAACAGGAATAATATAAACTTTTTGTTTTTCCTGGGAGGCATAAAGTGCGTTTCCCAAAAAAAGAACACATAAACCTGCCAGGATAAAAATTAAATATTTTTTTTGCTTCATTTAAACTTTTCTCTTTGAATAAGGATCATTTTATTTTTTAAGATAGATAATTTTGCCTTTAAGGTCAAGGGCGCGTAAGGGTTTATCTGGATATTTGCCATAAGAAATTTACCAAAATCCATTCCAGGCTATTCACCTTACGGGAGCGTTATGGATCCCAAGCCTTTTTTTTATATTAAAGAACTGATACTGAGGGTTTCAAACAGGTTACACCAGGTATCTACAAGTTTTTTAGTCCGGTTGTTTAACCTTCTGGCAATAAGAACGCTGAGCCTGGAACTTAATAGGTATCCCGTCTCAGTATCCCTGCTGAACAATAATTTAAGTTTGGATGCCGGTATTAGTATGATTTCACAGTCACTTGTGCATGTTGCCGTTGCCGTCATTTTTTCAGGTTCAACAAGTGCAGACCATCCGAAAATTTCCTTGTTTTTAACCTCTTCAATAATTATGGGCCTCTCAAATGTTTCCTCGTGTTTACGGATATATTCTTCGTACTTGATGTCTTTTGTTACGATTGTTTCTTTAAAGATAATATTCAGTTCCACATCCCCTTCTATAATCCCATAGAGATTTCTCGCCGGTTCATTGCTTTGAAAAACAATGCTGCCCTTATCGTAAGACTGGACAATACTGAACCCTTCGATTTCAGACAGCCTTTCCCGGGATATGTCCGAAAAAAACGGGAATTGGAACAAATCAATTTTTTTGTTCATAATTAGCTCCTTTGATTATATTTAAAAGTTAAATATTAAAACCGCCCTCTTTCATAGCAGTCAGAAAAGCATTGGACTGTTCAAAATACTATTTGAGTTCAACAAAAATACCATTCTGCACCTGGAAAACAGAAAAACCCGTACCGGTTGCGTCACCGCGCTCATCAAAACTGATATTGCCAATGGGTGTTTGTACGGATTCTGATTTAAGGGCTTTGGACACTTTGTCATAGTCCAGTGATCCTGCCTTCTCAACGGCATTGGCCAGTGCCAGTACTGCAGCATAGGCATTCAGAAAAAATGCGCCGGGTTCCTCTTCATACTTATTTTTGTATACCTTAATTACATCAAGGGTCATTTTAATATCAGAGGTATCCCTTGGGGCAGTGGCATAGACACCTTCTGCAGATTGCCCTGAGGCTGCGATAAAGGATTCATCCTTAATCCCGTCTCCTGAAATAAAAACGGTGTTCATTTTCTTGACACGCATCTGCCTGACAATTCTTGATGCACCTGGATGATATCCGCTATATATCACCGCATCTGCTTTGGACTTTTTGATTTTCTGGACAAACTGGGTATAGTTGATGGAACCTGTACTCACACCTTCATATAACACAATTTTCTGTTTATCTGTTTTTTCCAGTATATCCTTTACATACCCTGCAAGACCTTTTCCATAAACGCTTTTATCATGAACAATTGCAATTCTCTTTAATTTTAATTGATTGATGGCCAATTCAATCTGGACAAGGGCCTGGGTATCGTCGGAAGCTATCGTTCTGTAAAAATTAGGATAATTGCCGCTCTTGGTCAATTCCGGATTTGTTGCCGAAGGTGAAATCGTTATGATATTTGCATTCTTGTATGTATCAAGCGCGGCAAATGTTGCGCCGCTGCAGATATGTCCGATGACGGCATGAATATCCTGTGACATGAGTTTTGATGCGACAATCAATGCATGTTTAGGCAGGCATAAATCATCTTCAGCAATAATTTTAACCTGCCTGCCGAGTATTCCACCCTTAGAATTTATATCCCGGACCGCAAGTTCCGCGCCTCTTAATCCTGAAATACCATAAGAGGCGAGTTCACCGGTTTTAACGACAGCAACACCAAGCCTGAAGGGTTCTGCGGCAACACTTGTCCGGATCAAAAAAGAAACCATGAAAAATGCAGAAATAATAATAAACCATTTTTTAATGTAATTATTCATAATCATTTTCCTTTCTTAAGTTGATTGACATTACTATTACCTTACTTATAAAAATCGGGGATTTACAGGTTCATCGTCTAATTTGGATATTCCGGCTTCAATGCAGAAAGATGTGAATTATTATATTAAACTTTATTAAAACAATCAATTAAAGAATTTGTTTTCCATCAGGAATCAGAGTTTGACCGGATGGCTACAATGACGGCAGAAGATAAGATCAACGCAGTTCCTACCATCTGCAGCCAGCCGATATGCTGTCCTAAAAACAGGGATGCCAGGACCATTGTTGTTACCGGCTCAAAGGTGGACAGCATGGATGCATTAACAGCGCCGGATAATTTCATCCCTTGAAAATAAGTATATATGGCAACCACGGTTGAAAGGATGGCAATGGCTATGATGTTCATCCAGCAAGAACCTTGTGTTGGAAAGAAAAACCCCGACTTTATATTATAAAAAAAATAAAGGACTACAGCAGAAGCAATGACAACAAGGCTTGATGTAAAAGCGTCGTTTCTGCTCATTACTCTGGCCCCGGCAATGGTGTATACTGAATAAATCAATGCCGCACCGATCCCAAGCATAATTCCTTTCATATTTCCATTGGTCTCAACCCCAACAACCAGTATGGTTCCCGAAATAGCGATACACAAGGCAAAAAGCTTATTTTTTGTTAAGATTTCATCCAGGAAAAAAACAGACAGGACAGCAACAAAGACCGGATATAAGTAAAGCAAAATTGCCACAAGCGATGGGGGAATAAGTGTCAATGCCGTGAAATAACAATATGACTGGCCCGCATATCCTATCAATCCCATGGCAATAAGCGTATAAAGGTCTTTTCCCTTTGGAAATTTTCTTTTTTGCAGCAATGCAATGGGCAGCATGACTATCACTGCAATGAAAAACCTGTAAAAAAGCAAAGAATGGGTATAGATCCCGGAAAGGTAGGCAAACTTTGCAAAAATGGCCATGGCACCAAAGGATGCCGCTGAAATCAATATCAACCCTATCCCAAGTATTTGACTCATATAATATTTATTTTAAACTCTCTTTTGTCTTTATCTGTTTTTTAAAAAAGGCCTGGAAAGTTTCTTCAGTCAAGGTAGGCTTCTTGTCTCTGAGTTGAACAAAAGAAATTTTATTAATCACTTTTTCTTTAAAGGGGAAAATTGGAATTATTTTCCCTGTTTCAATTTCATTCCAGATCAGATGATCTGCCGTAATGGCAAGCCCCATTCCAAGCCTGACACAATTTAAAAGTGCCTGGTGACTTTCAATAGCCATGATGATATTAAATTTTGAAATTGATTTTTTAAAATAATGCCAGAACCAGTGTTTCAAAATAACAGGCTCATGCTCATCAGTTATAAAATCCATTGACACAAGGGTTTCAAATGAAACCTTTTTCTTCATCTTATTTTCAAAATATTCTTTTGAACCTGCCAGGACAAAGATTTCTTCTGCCAGGGGTTCTATTTTATATAGTTCCGGTCTTCCAAAAAACTGATCCTTAGCCGAAAAATAATCAAGCACTGCAAAATCAAGCAGGCCGTTATTTAACATATCAAGGAGCTGGTCCGGCTCTTCAAGCCTGATTCTAAAGGTCACCTGGTTGTATTTTTTTCTAAAGGCATGACAAATGGCCGGGAAATATGTCTTACCAAATTCAAGGGGCGCACCAATTCTGAGCAGTCCATAGGGGTGATCCATTGGTTTTGAAATATTTCCTATTGCACTGCCTAGGTTTTCAATAAATGGTTTTACCATGTCAAATAATTTATCTGCTGCCCGGGTGGGAATAATCTTTTTATGGCACCTGATAAACAAAGAAGTCTTTATTTCAGATTCAAGTTTTTTTATGTGCTGGCTTACGCCCGGCTGGGTAAGATGAAGGTCTTTGGCCGCCATATTCATGCTTTGCAATAAATAAACATGGTAAAACACTTTTAATCTGTTTAAATCAGGTAGCATAATTTATACTTATTCAATAAATAATAAAGATTAATTTTACTAATTTATAACTTTATCCTACCTTTAAAACAAGAAAAAAATTGGGGCTGCAAACACTCATGAGGGTTTAAAAATGTTACCGATTACATTATCCATACTTGCCTGTTTCGGCTGGGGCATAGCAGATTTTATAGGGGGTCTTAAAAGCCGAAGCCTGCCTACACTCAGTATTTTGGTAATCTCCTCTGTGACGGGAACTTTTCTTCTTGGCATAATGATTTTGTTGTTGAACTCTTCCCTGCCTAATGATCCTCAACTTTTCTGGGCCATCCCGGCCGGTCTCATCGGGATTGCTGCCATGTTTTTATTATACCGCAGTCTTGCTGTGGGGACGATGTCCATCCTGGCTCCTATTAGTGCAACAGGTGTTATTCTGCCGGTTATCTGGGGCATTTTTTTTGGAGATACCCTCTCCGGGTTATGCATATTGGGCATTGTCATCGCCATTATAGGTTCATTAATGGCTGTCATGGAGAATGATCCTGAAAGAAAAAAGAGAAAGCTCACCAAAGGGGTCGGGCTTGCTATAGGGTCGGCTTTTTTCGTGGGACTATATTTCATAACAATGGATATGGCATGTACCCATCACCCGATCTGGGCATCCATGATCATGAGATCATCCACACTCATCATTTTAATCCCTTTGCTCTTTTTTACAAAAGTAACAATTAACATCGGCAAAATTCAACTGGCCCCCATCCTTCTAATGGGCATCATGGACACCATGGCAGCCTTTTGTTTTGCCATGGCGACCTCAAAGGGAATGCTTAGCCAGGTTGCTGTCATAAGTTCTTTGTATCCTGCGGTTACGATTATCCTTTCTACTGTTATCGCTGGTGAAAGAATACAAAAAATCCAAGTTTCAGGCGTCATTCTCGCCATAACAGGTGTCACGCTTATTTCTGCATTTTAATTATTTGCTGTGAATCCTTGGTGAATACAATTGTTGCTTTTTTTTGCCAAACAAGCTAATTTTCAATCTGAACGATGAATG
>JAGLNZ010000112.1 GCA_023139225.1 Desulfobacula sp.
ATAAAGTCCATATCATGCTCAATCATACAAAATGTATAACCGCGTTCCAAGTTCAACCGTAAAATAGCATCACCAATCCGGCGCAATAAAGTACGGTTTACGCCAGCACCAACTTCATCCAGCAGCACTACTTTGGCATCTACCATCATTGCCCGGGCAAGTTCTAATAGTTTTTTTTGTCCCCCGGAAAGCCTGCCTGCTTTTTCATTTTTAAGGTGTAATATATTAAGAAATTTGATTACTTCTTCAGCCTTTTTTTGCAGTTTTTTTTCCTGCTTTTGAATTTGCCTGCGCCGAACCCAGGCATTTATAATATTCTCCCCAAGCTGGTTACCCGGCACCATCATTAAATTTTCAAGCACGGTAAGTGTTGGGAACGGATGGGCAATTTGAAACGTTCTTAAAAGACCTTTGTGGAATAAATTGTGCGAGTCTAATCCTGTTATATCTTCTCCTTCAAGATAGATTTTGCCTGATGTTGGTTTGTATAACCCGGCAATAAGATTAAACAAAGTGGTTTTGCCGGCGCCATTGGGACCAATCAAGCCGGTGATAAGGCCTTTTTTAATATGCAGATTTACATTATTAACGGCCTTGATACCGCCAAAGTGCTTGGAAAGATTATTGACCTTAATCATTTATTATCCTTTTGAATTACATTTATATGACCATGACAAATAAAAAGTGTCAAGAAAAACCCAGATGGGAACGATCAAATACCCTGAAAGGCAATTTTTGACGCAAGGTTTGTACACAATAAACTGCACAATTATTTCCTTTCATTATTAAAAAGTTAAAAAATTAGTGCTGTCCGATAAAAGATCCTTATCAAGGGCTTTACTCAGGATCTCAACAGCCTCGTCTATCTGGACTTCATTGATTATAAAAGGTGGTCCGAACATAATCATATCTCCGGATTGTCCCCTGTCACATCCGCCCGAATACTCAATAAACATACCATGTTTCATGCATTCTGCTGCCAGGCGCGCTGAAAACGCATATTTCGGATCAAGGGTTTGCCTGGTTTTCTTGTCCTGGACGAATTCAATTCCTCTCATCAGTCCCATTCCTCTGATATTGCCCACCAAAGGATGGGTATTTAAATCCTGTAGTTTATCATCAAGGTATTCACCCATTTTACTGCATCGCTCAATAAGGTCATGCTCGTACAGATAATCAATGGTTTTTGATACCACGGCACATCCAAGGGGGTTGCCACCCCAGGAGTGACCGGCACCAAACATACCTGAATTATCAGCAATTTTTTTATATATATAACCTGGAACAGCTACGGCTCCTATGGGGAAATAACCTCCCCCAAGCCCTTTACCCAGGGCCAAAATATCAGGGACAACATCAAAGTGTTCATAGGCAAACATTTTTCCGGTCCGCCCCATTCCGGTCATTACCTCATCAAACATTAATAGCACATCATACTTGTTGCAAATTTCTCTGATACGTTTAAAATATCCCTTTGCAGGAACAACTCCGCAAAGGGACATGCCTGAAACAGGTTCTGCAAGGAAAACAGATACATTATCAGGCCCGAGGCACATGATCTCATTTTCAAGGGCGTCGGCACATTCCAGGTCACAGGTTTCAGGGGTCTTATTAAACCAGCATCTATAACAATATGCAGGTGGTATATGAGTAAAATCATGAAGATATGGAAAAAAATCTGATCTTCTGCCGGTAGCACCTGTCCAGGCAAGAGCACCTGCGGTGCTTCCATGATAGCTCTGCCACCTGGAGATCACTCGACTTTTTGATGGTTTCCCATTATCCAAATGGTATTTTCTAGCAATTTTAACACCAATCTCAACCGCTTCCGTACCACCTGAAACAAAAAAAATTTTATCCATGGAATAACCAGAAGATTTGCAAACTTTTTTTGCAGCCTCTTCAAGCGGGGGATTTGTAAAATCAATACGGTGAACATATGATACTTTGCCTGCCTGATCTCCAATAACCTTTGCCATTTCCTCAAGCCCGTGGCCAAGATTACACAGTATGGGGCCGCCGGAAGCATCAATATACCTGTTTCCCTGATCATCATAAAGATAAATACCCCTTGCTTTGGCTATGGAAATATATTCACGATTCAAAAAAAAATGGAAAACATGGGATGAGTCATTTGAGCTGTTATTTTTCATTCATTTTCCCAGTGTTGAATAATTTACAAGATGTGTTGTGTTTACAATATATTGTGTTTAAATTTCCATTGTCAATGGAAAAAAATAGATGTTGATTTTTATACCGTGACAAATGATAATCCTTATCTTAATGCTGAATCAAAAAAAATCGCGATCATTTAGCGGGATGTTAGAAAAGAACAAACTTGAAAGGCTGACATGAAAAGATGGTGTTTCACAATTTTCACCTTGATTTTTGTCACTGGTATGGTGATAAATGTCTGTAAAGCCAAGGAGTATGATTCAACCAGATTTGATTTACTCACAGCGCATATCTTAGATAAGACCTTTAAGGATATAAACAGCATCATCATTGCCAGGCATGGAAAGATCCTTTTCGAAGAATATTTCAACGGAGCCACCCCCCCAATACATTGCACGACATAAGATCGGCAGGTAAGAGCTTAACTTCTGCTCTTGTAGGTATTGCTATTGATAAAGGTCTTATTAACAGCGTGGAGGAACGATTGCTCTCCTATTTTCCCGGAATCGAATGCACCAGCGATTGGAATTCAAAAAAAAATGATATCACATTAAAGCATGTACTATCAATGAGCTTTGGACTTTGTGAACCTGGAGAGTATCCGGCCTGGGAGAACAGGCGTTGGTACACAATGCATTGGACAAACGATGTCCTGTGCCAACCGATTGAGTATAAACCCGGCACTCGGTTTGACTATGATTCTGCGGCACCGGCCTTGTTTGGCCCGATCATTGAACAGGTATCCGGAATGTCTGTTGGGCGGTTTGCAGAAAATTTCCTTTTCAGGCCGCTGGGTATCGAACACTACAAATGGTTCATCCTGCCGACTGGCAAGGAGTACACTGGAGGTGGTTTCAGTATGCGCCCTCGTGATATGGTCAAATTCGGGCAGCTATATCTGCACAAAGGGATGTGGAATGGAGAACAATTGGTCTCAAAAAAATGGGTGGAAGAATCGACAAAAGCGCATCTGACAGTAAACAGCAAGCTTGACCGGCACTATGGCTACTACTGGTGGAGAGAAACCTTTCCCGTCAATAATCGTTTGATTGAATCATACTTTGCCTCAGGCAATGGCGGCAACAAGATTTATGTATTCCCCACTCAGGATCTGGTGGTGGTTATCACTGCCGGCGCGTATAACCGGAGCTATGGTCATCCCCAGGTTAGAATGATGATGAACAAGTACATTCTGCCGGCTGTTCTTCAAGATAAAGATTTACACTTAAAAAATCGTAATATCAAAATTGTTCCTCGAACCGGGTTTGTGATCAGCGAGCTTATATTCTTAGCATCCTTGATTTTCTGCATATTTTGGCCATCGTCCTTAATCAACAAGCCTCACCTGGCAGATCACTCCAAGTCAAACGACAGCCAAAGCAATCATTGTTGGCCTGGCCTTGTCCGTATTTGGATTGGGGCAAATGCCCTGACAGGCATCTTATTTATATCAATTGTTTTGACAGAAGCATCAACTCTGGATCTCTGGCTGAACTCCGGGTATGCACATCCATTTAGTCCAGCAGCACACAAGGTCATTGTAAGTTGGGCAATCACTGTACTCACTATGGGGTCAGCAGTCATTTCAGTCAGGTCCTGGATGGAGTGTAATTGCTCAAATTTTGCAGCCTATTGTTTCTCCTTACTTACTCTTTGCTCACTATATTGTGTTTTTAGTCTGCAGTATTTAGGGCTTCTATTTTTCATTTGTTAAAATTATACCAAAATGCAGGAATCTCCCGCCTGTCTCAATTTTGTTTCTATTAAAAGAAACATTTTTCTTGACAGGCATTAAAATCTTGGTTATTTTACCCCGAAATAAAACCCGAATATAAAAACTTAAGTGATATGGAAAAAAATATTCTAAATAGCAAAAATACAATTAACTCTTGGTGGCAAAGCCGGATATGGTCCATGCTGCCGTCAAAATAATTATTTAAAAAAAGATAAAAAAAATAGAGGCTGCGGCAGTAAAACAATACCGCGGCCTTTTTTTATATTTAAGGAAACAAAAATGATTTTAAAACAATTTCCTGAAAGACAAGAATTTTTATCACTTGCTAAAAACTGTAATGCTATCCCTATCTGTACCCAGATCCTAGCAGATACGCAAACACCTGTTTTAATTTTACAAAAATTCTACGACAAAGAAAAGGAAAGCTTTTTACTGGAAAGTGTCGAAGGCGGTGAACGATGGGCCAGGTATAGTTTTATAGGTGTATCAGCATTTGGTACCATAAAAATTTTCTCAAAGGATGTTGAGATAGAAACCAAAAAAGAAATAAGAAAAATTGCCCACAACAATGACCCTCTGAAAGTGCTTCGAAAATTTTCTAAAGGATTCATACCTGCTCAAATCCCAGAATTACCTATGTTTTGGAGTGGATTAACCGGATATTTCACTTATGAAATGGTCTCATTTTTTGAAAATATCCCGGTTTCTTTGCCGGAAGGTATGCCCTATGCCCATTTTATCATTCCCGATGAAATGATCATTTTTGATAATATGAAACAGACCTTAACCTGCCTGAAAATATGTTATATCAAAGATTGCGATGATCATGAGACCATATTTAAACAGGCTCAAAATGATCTTGGCAGGATGCTTGATACCATTAACACCCCTTTTGTTCAAACAAAGCCATTTCAATCCTTGGATGTTAAGCTTGAACCGGAAACAAAGCCCCAGGATTATATAAAGGGGGTTGAAAAAATAAAAGAACATATTGTTGAAGGTGATATTTTTCAGGCTGTTTATTCCCAGGCGTTCTCATGCCGAGCAGATGTTGACCCTATCCTGATTTACCGGGCCCAGCGGTATATTAATCCATCCCCCTATATGTTTTTCATGAATTTTAAAGATATTATCATTGCCGGCTCTTCACCTGAAACCATGGTCCGACTTGAAAATGATATTGCCACCCTAAGGCCTATCGCCGGTACAAGGCCCCGTGGAAAAACTGAACAAGAAGACCGTAAACTTGCTGATGAACTTTTAAATGATGAAAAGGAAAAAGCCGAGCATATCATGCTCATAGATCTTGGCAGAAATGATCTTGGCAGGATCGCTGAACCCGGAACCGTCCAGGTTACCGACACCATGGTGATTGAACGTTACTCCCATGTCATGCACCTGGTATCCAATATCACCTGTGACATGAAAAAAGACCTTGACGCCTATGATCTGTTCAAAGCCACTTTCCCGGCCGGCACATTGTCCGGTGCCCCAAAAATAAGGGCCATGGAAATTATATCCGAACTTGAGAATACTCAAAGAAGGGTTTATGGTGGGGCCGCAGGTTATATTTCCTTTACAGGAAACATGGATTTTGCCATTACCATTAGAACGGCGGTCATGGAAAATGATAAACTGACGGTTCAGGCCGGGGCCGGGATTGTTTATGATTCTGACCCCCAAAAAGAACTATTGGAATGCCAACACAAGGCAAAAAGTGTAGAGATGGCGTTAAAGCTTGCTCTTGGTAATAATAATGGAGGCAGATAAATGTTAGTTGCAGTAATAGACAATTATGATTCATTCACTTTTAACCTGGTTCACTATATCCTCCATACAGGTGTGGAAGTAAACGTTTTTAGAAACGATAAAATATCCATTGATGATCTTAAAGCTTTAAACCTGGGAGCCATTGTCATCTCTCCCGGGCCGGGCCGGCCTGAAGATGCAGGCATTTCTCTTGATGTTGTCAAACATTTTTCAGGTAGAATTCCCATTCTTGGCGTCTGCCTCGGCCACCA
>JAGLNZ010000113.1 GCA_023139225.1 Desulfobacula sp.
GTCATTGCCCAGAGCTTTGGCGGGACAATAACCCATGCAAAACAGATCATGCATGGAAAAACATCCCAGATCACCTGTGACGGGAAAAAAATTTATTCAGGCATCAACAAACCCTTTACCGTCATGCGGTATCATTCTCTGGCAGTTACTAAAGAAGACCTTCCCGACTGCCTGACCATTACCTCAAAAACTTTTGATGATGAAATCATGGGAATTCGACACAAGGAACATCCAACCCAGGGCGTTCAGTTTCACCCTGAATCCTTTATGACTACCCTGGGGAAAAGACTGATCAGGAATTTCATCCAAGGAAAATAAGACCATGAACTTTACCCAAAATTTAAAAAAAATCATAGCAAAACAGGATCTTGATCAGGACGGCAGTGCTTCAATGCTCATGGATATTTTTTCAGGTGATGTCACCGAAGCCCAGATCGGAGCGTTTATGGCAGCCCTTGCAACCAAAGGAGAAACCTTTGAAGAACTTGCTGGAGCAGCCAGGGCCATGAGACGTAAGGCAATAAAGATTCAAGCCCTGTCTAAAAAAGTCATTGATACCTGCGGGACCGGCGGGGATGCATCCGGATCATTCAATATCTCCACAACTACAGCTTTTGTGGTGGCCGGTGCCGGGGTAACGGTAGCCAAACACGGCAACAGGAGTATTTCAAGCAAATGCGGCAGTGCTGATGTGTTAGAAGAACTTGGGGTAAATTTAAATATTGACCCTGAAATCGTTGAAGAAGCCATTAACGAAATTGGCATTGGATTCATGTTTGCGCCCATTTATCATGGTTCCATGAAGTACGCGGGTCAGGCAAGACAGGATTGCGGTATCAGAAGCATATTTAATATGCTCGGGCCCTTGACCAATCCTGCCGCTGCCGGTTGCCAGCTTTTGGGTGTCTATGCCCCCCAGTTGACGGAAATGTTTGCCCGGGCCTTAAAACTTCTGGGTATCAATAAAGCCTTTGTGGTTCACGGGCATGACGGAATGGATGAAATCACCACCACAGCATTGACAAGAATATCCGAACTCAGCAACGGGACTATCCGGTCCTATGATCTTGATCCTCTTGATTTTTTTGAAGATTATGCCAATCCTGAAGATCTTAAAGGCGGCGATGTTAAAATAAATGCAGCCATCACTCAAAATATCCTCAAAGGGAAAAAAGGTCCCCAAAGGGATATTGTCATTCTAAATTCAGGTACTGCTCTGGTTGCTGCCGAAATAGCTGATAATATAAAAACCGGCATCGTCCTTGCGGAACAATCCATTGATTCGGGCAAAGCCCTTGAAAAGCTTGAACTGCTTGTAAACTATACCAGGGAGAATGGCTGAGATGGCGCTTGAAGGATTTTTAAAAAAAATATTGGAAATAAAATCCATGGAAGTATCAAAGGCAAAATCACGTATCCCGCTTAACACTATACGAAGGGAGGCTGAGGATACAAACCCTGCGCCAGACTTTTTAACTGCCATGGAAAAAAGCAGTCCGGACGATATCGGCATTATTGCCGAAATAAAAAAAGCGTCCCCTTCCAGGGGTGATATCAGGGTAGACCTTGATCCCGTGCTTTTTGCCAAAGCATATACCAGGGCGGGCGCCCGTGCGATCTCCGTTTTAACCGAAGCCCAATATTTTAAAGGCAGTTTAAAAGACCTTGAAGCTGTTTGTGACCATACCGATCTTCCGGTATTAAGAAAAGATTTCACCATCAGTTCCTACCAAATTTATGAAGCAAAAAAAGCAGGCGCCTCTTCGATTCTCCTCATCACAACCATGCTGTCCAAAGACCAGCTTAAAGATTACATCAATCTTGCAAGAGAGCTTGGCATGGAACCTCTTATTGAAATAACCTCGGAAAAAGAATTTGAAATTGCCTATAATTGTGAAGCAAAAGTGGTGGATATGAACAATCGAAATCTTCAAACCCTTGAAACCGACCTGACTGTCTCCAAACGAATTGCAGCAATTCTCCCCCATGACATTATTCCTGTGGAGGCCAGTGGTATCTCATCCTTTACGGATATACAAAAAGGCCTTTCATCCAACATCTTCAATTTTCTTGTAGGGGAAAGCATTGTAAGGGCCTGGCAGACTGAATCGTTTATAAAGGAGCTTAGAAACATTAAGTAACCCCGGCATGATCAAGATACCTGCCAATAAACCCTGGATAAAAATATGCGGGCTTACTGATCCTGAAAATGCCATTGGATGCGCCAACCTGGGAGCAGATGCCATAGGACTGGTCTTTTTTGACAAAAGTCCCAGAAACGTATCAATACAAAAAGCCGTCAGAATTTCAAATGCTTTGCCGGATCATATCCTGACCATTGGTGTGTTTGTTGATGCATCCTATGAGGCGATCATGGAAAAAGTCAATCAATGTGCTTTAAAAGGGGTACAGCTTCACGGAAATGAACCCCCGGAACTTGTAGACAGGCTGTTAGAAAAAAACCTTTTGGTTATTAAAGCGCTATTTGCAACAAAAGAACCCTTTTTAACACAGGCATCCAAATATAAAAACGCTTCTTTTTTTCTGATTGAATATGGAAAAGGATCCCTTCCCGGCGGGAATGCAGAATCATGGAATTATGAGCAGGCCCTGCAATTAAAAACAAAAACACCTGTTATTCTGGCAGGAGGACTTCACCCTGACAACATCTGCCAGGCCATCAAAACTGCAAGGCCTGCTGGAATAGATGTCTCTTCCAGTGTTGAAAAAAGCCATGGCATTAAAGATTTAAATAAAGTCGAATCTTTTATCACCCGGATAAATTCCTCAGTTGAGTCTATCGGATAAGAATATTATTCCCCGGATAGATCTTGGCATTGGTGGACAGATTGTTCAGCTTTCGCAGGCTTGCAATACTGGTGTTGTACTTTTTACTGATACTGTACAGGGTTTCTCCTTTTTGTACTGTATGAAACATGGAAGCCTTTTTTTCTTTTTTTACAGCCTTTTTTACTGGTATTACATGCTTTGCCGCAGGTTTTGGTGTCAGGGTCGCGACAGGCTTATTTTTAAGTCTTAAAATACTTTTTTCAATCTTCACCATTCTTTCTATTAAAGAATCAAATTTAACTGAAAATGCCGTTTCAAGCCTTGTCACACGTTCCTCCAAAGGGTCAATACCCGGCACGTCTTTTGCTGATTTTTTTTTGACTATTGATTGGTTGACTGCTGATGGAGTCTGTTTTTCCTTAAGTTGAAGCGCTTGTTCAATTTTTTCAATTCTTTTTTCAAAATCAACAAAGGATG
>JAGLNZ010000114.1 GCA_023139225.1 Desulfobacula sp.
AAGGCAGATGTCCTTGATCATAAATTTCACGGGGTCTTACATCCAGAATAATCCTTTCTTTTTTTTGAACAATCCGTCTTATGAGTTCAGGGTTATTAATCTGGATTTCAGCATTGACGGAATCAGTCTTTGAAATTGCCAGGACAACCCCTTTTGATGTTTCCCATTGACCAAAAAGTGCAATGCCGAAAGGAGATAAATGATTATAGGAAAAGGCTGTTATCAAAGCGAAAAAAAGAAGAAGAAAAGTGCCCTTTATATCTTTGTGGACCATTGTTAGGACAATCTTAATTTTATTTTTTTAAAATTATCAAGCCGTTGTTTTAAAACCATCAACATCAACCATTTTTCAAAAAGCCTGGATATGTTTTCCTCAGGATGAAACATGTTCCCTTGTTCTTTCATCTTTGTTTCCATACGCTCTAAACCGTCCTTTATCTCATTAGAAGTTTGGTTTGC
Organism: Desulfobacula sp.; assembly: GCA_023139225.1. Taxonomy (GTDB): domain Bacteria; phylum Desulfobacterota; class Desulfobacteria; order Desulfobacterales; family Desulfobacteraceae; genus Desulfobacula. The sequence goes on from JAGLNZ010000114.1 coordinate 460, forward strand.
ATCCAGAAGCGAATAAATTTTTAAGGCATCTTTGTAATACCCCTGACTTTCATAAACCTTTGCAAGTTCCAGTGTTTCTAACTCATTATTCATGGTGTGTTTCCTTTATTACCTGATTTGTCTTTAAAAATCAGTTCATCTTCTTGAGCCATATCATGTTCATGCCTTGCAACATGTTTGATATAACCCATATCGGTTTTTAAACTTTTAATTTCATTTTCAAGTTTTTGATTTGAAAGATCAACCATCCGGGTTTGATCTATAATAATGGTTTCCTTTTCTTTTAACGTTCTATAATCTAAAACACCATTTTTTGAAAAGACAATAAGACATAAAAGTACCAGGATAATAAATATGGAGAGATAAAACCCTGTTTTTTCAAAATAAGTCATGATTTATTTTTGTACCAACCCTTTTTTAACATTTTAAGTTCAGGACTTGAAATAAGAAAATTCACGCCAAAATAAAAAATCATTCCTAAACATATGCAACCCATCACCCCTATTCCAAACAAAAACTTATTGCACCCTGCCGTCAGTATAAAACCCGTTGCCTGGTTGACAAGGAAAAACATTATAACAGATAAAAAAAGTGATCTGCAAGCAGAAACAATGATCTCAGATTTATCAATATTAACGGCTCCGGGAATATTAATAAACAAAAATACAAACCCTGTCATGCCGGATATGGAAACAGATAAAACAAGCCCCTTCAGCCCAAGGCTGTCAATAAGCAGAGAACACAATATCAGATTCAACCCTATGGTAATGATTCCTGCATAAAATGGAATTTTTACACTGGATAAAGCATAATGCAAAGTGGCAAATAATCTAATCCCTGTAAATGCCCACAAGCCTAAACTCAAGAAAAACAGGCAATCTGCTGTCTGTTGAATGGCCGGATCACTAAACGCCCCATACCCGAATAAAAGCGCAACAATTTTTTCATCCAGGGCCATTAATCCTGCCATTGCCGGGATTGTGATAAAAAGGACAAGCTTAACCCCGTTTGAAAAAAGATTTGCAATTTCATCCATCTGCCCTAAAACAGCTTTTCTTGAAAGTTCGGGTAAAAAAACCGTAGCAGCAGAAACAGCAAAAAGTGCCAAAGGAAACTGCACCAACCGGTCTGCATAATAGATAAAAGACACACTGCCGACATCCAGTTGTGAAGCAAAAAACGAGGCCACCATGATATTTATCTGATAAGAGGCCGCACCGATCATACAGGGAATCATTATTTTTATTACTTTTAACACCCCTTTATGAAAAAAATGGGATATCTGTGAAAATTGAAATAAAGATATTTTCAGCATCCCAAGGCGGATCATAACCGGGATCTGGATAACAAGCTGAAAAATCCCTCCCACTGCAACCCCAAGAGCAAGGCCAATAACTGGGATTTCAAAATAATTTGAGATAAAAACGGTAAACAATATCACAACAAGATTAAAAACAACGGGTGCAACGGCAGGAACACCAAAATTTCCCAATGAATTTAATACACCCATACAAAGAGCGGTAATTAAAATCAGCCAGAAATATGGCAGCATTATTTTTAATAATACAATTGTCAGGCTATATTTGTAAGAAACAACGACAAATCCTGGAGCGATTAATTTAATAATCAGCGGGGCAAAAAAGATCCCGGCAAGTATAATGAGAATACCTGCCAGTGAAAGAAAACAAAAAAAAGAAAAAATCATGGCAACTGCCTTTGATTGCCCTTCTTTTTTAAGGGTCTTGGAAAAAACCGGCACAAAGGAAATACTCAAGATCCCTTCGGAAGATAATTTTCGGACAAGATCAAACGGCCTGAAGGCAATAAAAAATGCATCACTTTGGGAAGATGTCCCAAAACACATGGCAATAAGTGCATCTCTAATAACCCCGAGCACACGACTGCTAAAGGTCAAAATGCTTATCAATGCAGTCTTTTTTAGTATTTTTATCACAAGTTTTCCTTGACAAAAACCAATAAACCCTATAATTTAACGTTTTTGAAATATGGCTAATTTTTAAATTTAATACACTTATATAAGGAGCTAGACCACGTTGGCTAACCATAAATCTGCAAAAAAACGTGCAAAACAGAGTCAGGTAAGACGGCTTAGAAACAAATCTGTAAAAACCACACTTAAAAATCTGGAAAAAAAGCTTCGTTCTGCAAAAGAAGCAGGTGGTGAGAATAAAGATGAACTCCTGAGAAAAACTCAATCTGCGATTCACAAAGCCGCTAAAAAGGGCGTTATCCATAAAAAGACTGCTTCCAGAAAAATTTCAAGACTATTCAAATTCATGAACGCTTAAGCATTCACGTTTTTTTTTATTTATAAAATTTAAGACAGGATTTACCTGAATATTATTGCAAATCCTGTCTTTGTTATTTTTTAAATTAAAAATTAATCAGCATCTTGCTGATTAATTTTTCAGCAGTTCTAATAGCTATCTTATCCACAGCCTGCCTTTTATTACTTTCATCAGTAATTTTATCTTCAGACACATTGTATTCTTCATGGGAAGTAAAATCCTTGACAGACCAGATCACTTCTCCATCCTTGCTGGTAAGTTTCAGATCAACTGTGGCTGAGACCCTTCTTTCTATCACAGATTCAGTGGTTGAACGTGATAAGGATTCAAAGGTGATGGCTTTGATTGTTCCTTTAAGAACAGCAGTTGCACTGTGCTCATCTACAACTTTCGTGTCGGTCTTTTGAATGATCTCCCGGATCAAAGCATTCGTAAATGAGATGCCCGCCCCTGTTTCAGAACTTTTATTTTTCAAAACCTCTACGGCAACACGGGTTACATTGTTTTTAATATATCCGCCACCCTCAAAGTGATAACCGCAGGATGCAAAAAATATAAATACGAACATACATACAAATAAAAGCCATTTTAAATTTTTCATGCTAAACCACAATATTTACAAGTGTTTGTTTTTTTCTGATAATAATAATTTTTTTAGGTTCTTTATCACCCA
>JAGLNZ010000115.1 GCA_023139225.1 Desulfobacula sp.
TTCCCGTTTACCTGGACAACAACAAGAACTTCATCTGTTTTAAGAGAATCTTTTCTGTATTCAGGCCAGGATTGTTCGAGAATTGATCCGGTTTTACCTAATTGTTTAAAAAGTTCTTCACAAAAATGCGGCATAATTGGAGATAACAATAGGACAGTGTTCTCAAGGCTGAACAAAATCACCTTTTTTTGCTCAATATCTGCCGAATCAAGATCAATTGCATACAGACTGTTTACAAGCTCCATTACAGCAGAAATAGCTGTATTAAAATGAAAACTTTTATCAATATCATCCGTGACCTTTTGTATGGTCTGATTTGCCTTGATATAGAGATCTTTTGCCTGGGCTGAAACAAGATCAGAGGCCGGGCCGGTAAATGGCCCGGAATTGAGCACGGCTTCGTCAATTTTTTCCATGCATTCCAAGGCTAAGCGCCATACCCTGTTTACAAACCTGTTGCTGCCTTCAACCCCGTCCTCACTCCATTCAAGATCCCTTTCAGGGGGGGCTGCAAACAGGCAAAACAACCGGGTCACATCAGCACCGTATTTTTCAAGCAATTCATTGGGATCAACTACATTTTTCTTGGATTTGGACATTTTAATGACCCGGCCGACTTTTACATCATTGTTGCATCTTGTACACACAAGGTTTCCATCAGCTTTTTTCGCCGCTTCTTCGGGAAAAAGAAATCCATGTTCAGGACAGGTCATGGTCTCTTTGCAGACCATGCCCTGGGTAAGCAATCGTGTGAACGGTTCTTTAAAATCAATCATTCCAAGGGTATTTAATACCCGCATAAAATACCTTGAATACAACAAGTGAAGCACTGCATGCTCTACTCCACCAATGTACTGATCTACAGGAGCCCAGTATTTTACAGCTTTTGGGTCAAACATGCCCTCTTCATATCTTGGTGAACAATATCTTAAATAATACCAGGAAGATTCCACAAATGTATCCATGGTATCTGTATCTCTTTTTGCATCCTTCCTGCCGCAGGAAGGACAGGTGGCCTTTGCAAAAAAATCAAGGCCCGACAGGGGAGATCCCCCTTTTTCAAGAAGATTTGCATCTTCAGGAAGCCTAATGGGAAGATCCGCTTCAGGGACGGGAACCACACCGCAATCCGGACAGTGAATAACGGGAATCGGTGCACCCCAGTATCTTTGCCTTGAAATTCCCCAGTCTCTTAATCGAAAGGAAACCGTCTTCTTTCCCCTGCCCTTTTCTTCCAGCCAGTCTGTCATAACATCCATGGCTTTTTTGCTGTCCAACCCATTAAATTTGTTTGAATTTACAAGAACACCCTCGCCCGTGTAAGCTTCTTCCATGGTATTTCCATCTAAATTTTCTCCACGGGGTTGAACCACAGGTCGTATTTCAAGTCCATATTTTTTTGCAAAATCAAAATCCCTCTGATCACCGGCCGGTACGGACATAATAGCACCGGTGCCATATTCCATTAAAACAAAATTGGCTGTATAAACAGGAATCTTCTCGCCGGTTGCAGGGTTGATGCAAAAGGTGCCCGTAAAAACCCCTTCTTTTTCATATTTTTCCAACCCTTCTGCAGATCTTTCCTGGCTTGATACCTTTTGAACAAAGGCTGCCACTTCATCTTGCCTGTCAGTTCCCTTTGAAAGGCTTTCAACCAGCGGATGTTCAGGAGCAAGGCACATAAAGGTTGCACCAAAAATTGTATCAGGCCTTGTGGTGAAAACCTCAATATCTTCATCTCGGCCGTCAATTTTAAATTTTAATTCAGAGCCGACACTTCTGCCGATCCAGTTTTTCTGCATCACGGTTACTTTATCAGGCCATCCGGGCAGTTTATCACAATGGACAAGAAGGTCTTCGGCATAATCTGTAATTTTAAAAAACCATTGCCAAAGCTTTTTTTGCTGAACCGTTTGGGAACATCTCCAGCATTTATCCTGCTCAACCTGCTCATTGGCAAGAACCGTCTGGCATTTTTCACACCAGTTCACAAAAGATTCTTTTCGATA
>JAGLNZ010000116.1 GCA_023139225.1 Desulfobacula sp.
AAAAAAACTAAAGGATATATTATGCTTTTTAATGAAAAATATTCAGAAAACCCCAGAATTAATGTTGTTATTGAAAATATCCTTGATGAACTTTGTCCTTTTCTTGAGGAACAGGCAAGGGAGATATCTGAACTGACTGCCATTGGCAAGGCTCTTGGTACAGGTAAAGATATCAGCGTCCTTCTTGAAATGATCCTGTCCATTGCCAGAAGATTTACAAAAGCAGACGGAGGGACTCTTTATCTGGTTGACCATAAAACCCAAAGTTTAGTCTTTAATGTCATCCATAACGAATCGTTGAACATTAAAAAAGGTGGGGGTTCAATAGAGCTTGCCGGTGTACCATTATATGAAGATGACAATACGCCTAACCTTTCCAATGTCTCCTCCTATGTGTTTCATACCGGAGAGATTGTCAATATAGACGATGTTTATAAAGCAAAAAAGTTCCAGTTCAAAGGAACTAAAAAATTTGATAAAACCTTACATTACAAAAGCCGGTCAATGATCGTCATTCCCATGACAAATCATGAGGATGATATTATCGGGATTCTTCAGTTGATTAATTCAAAAGATCCGCTTACCAACAAAACGATCCCCTTTAACAAAGATGACCAGGAAAAAGCGGCCGCATTAGCCAGTCAAGCCTCTGTTATTTTAACCCAGCAGACGCTCATTCTTGAATTAAAAAAACTTTTTGAGGCATTCATTAAAGCCATTGCCGTATCAATAGATGAAAAATCAAAACATACCGGCGGCCATATTCAGCGAGTCACAGAACTTTGTATGATGATTGCTCAAAAAATAAACAAGGACAATACCATTTTTAAAAACACAACCCTCTCCCTTGATCAGATGGATGAACTAAGAATAGCAGCCCTTATGCACGATACCGGAAAAATAACAACACCAGAGCATATTATCAGTAAATCCTCAAGGTTAGAGACTGTCCATGACAGGATTGATCTGATCAAAGTTCGATGGGAGTTATTTAAAACAAACCAAAAACTTGATGCCGCACAAAAAAAGCTGGCTCTTTTCGATCAAACAACAAGACAAAATGAAATCGCACAGATCGATAATATCTGTAATGAAAAAATTGATATTCTAAAAAAAGAATTTAAAACACTTTCCCACATCAATTCAACCAAAAAAATCCTTGACCAAAGCCTTGTTGACCAATTGGAAAAAATTTATGAAAAATCCAGCAATTTTTCCGGTATAGATGTGCCATATCTTACTGAAGATGAATTTGAAAATTTGTGTATTTTAAAGGGAACATTAACATCAAAAGAAAGGGATATACTTAACAGCCATGCCCATTTGACTGAAAAAATCTTAAACAAGCTTCCCTGGCCTAAAAAACTTGCCAACATCCCTTCCATTGCCGGAGCCCACCATGAAAAACTTGATGGATCAGGATATCCACTGCACCTTAATAAAGAAAATTTGAATATCCAGGCAAGAATTTTAGCCATTGCCGACATTTTTGAAGCCCTGTCTGCCAAGGACAGGCCCTATAAAGAACCCATGACATTGAGCGGGACTGTTAAAGTTCTTGAACAAATGGGAGAAAACGGACTTATTGATAAAGATATTATTAAAATCTTTTTTAAATCAAAAGCACACCTTGAATATTCAAAAAACCACCTTTCCCAATCGCAG
>JAGLNZ010000117.1 GCA_023139225.1 Desulfobacula sp.
GGATTTATTCTCAACGCATCGGCACCTGCCTTTGCTGATGCCAGGGCCAGCCTGAAATCAAAATGAATATCGGCTATTATTGGAATGGTGATGTGCGGTTTAATTTTTTCAATAGCCAGTGCCGCTTCCATATCCGGAACTGCCACACGGATGATTTCACACCCTGCCTTTTCAAGGGCGAGAATCTGGTTGACCGTGGCTTTAACATCCTGGGTCTGGGTATTGGTCATGGACTGGACCGAGATGGGTGCATCAGAACCGACCCTGATATTCCCGATATTGATCTGACGGGTCGGACGTCTTTGTTGAACCAGTGGCATCTTAAATTATCCTGCAATCTATAAAAATTAAAAGCTTACAGCCATTCGCTTAAACTGTAAGCTGAAATTATTCACCTTTCCGAAAATCAAGATATCAAAGCTATAGTTTTTATTCAAGACAAGTGTCTTTTAAACTTTGGGGAATTTTTTTGCCAAACCCCTGACGTAGCAGACGGCATTGGCGGGAAATTTTTTTATTACTAATTGCTGTTGAATGGCATTCTTAACGTCTTTTATTGCCGGCAATCCCGTGCTCGAATAAAATGATTTATAAAACATCTCCCCCCATGTGTTCATGTAGATCACGGTATAGTCGGTTATTCGGCGTTGCTGTCTTTGGGCATAAAAATTAACAGATACAAATAAACCGGCAATAGTTTCTTTTTTCAGAAGTCGATCAAAGCTGACCGGTTTTTTGATCACAGGTCCAAAATAATCGAACAGGGTTTTAAAAAGTTTGCGGATGTCATCAACCGTCACCTGGGTCGGATTCGGAATTAAATTGACTATGCTGGAATCATTATAAATTTTATTAACAATCAGCCATGCTCCAATTTCTTCAATGGTTTTTGCCGTGATCAGAGTTTCTGCCCGGCCGGCCTCCCGGGTACCTTTATTGATCAAGACCCATAGGCCTGCCCGGCTGCGTGTCTGGCCATATTTCAGGTGCAGACCGCCAAAATATGTATCACTTTTTGAAACAAGCAGCACTTTTGCTATTTTATCGGGGCGCCTGGATAATTCCGAATAAACTTTTCGCCCCAGAACAGTTCTGTCTTCAGGGGAAATCAGTGCTTTACCGTGATATAATTTTTCAAATACCTTATTCAAGACTTTGTATTTATTTACAATGTACGTTTCTAAAGTGTATGAAAGTCCGGCTATGTTTTTATACGGCCATGATTGATAAGCGCCGATCTTAAACATTTTGTCCCTGGACCATCCCCAATTTGTCAAGCATTGTTCCAGAAGTATTTTCCTGAGTCCAAAAACAGTGTTATCAACTTCAGCGGTTTTTGAAACACCAAGTTTGAGGAAAAAACAAGTCAAAAGCAGTGAGGCCGACTCGTTATCCCCTGATGTCTCAAAATATTTCAGAAGATTTTTTAACATAATATAATAAGCGTCATTTTGTGCAAGCTTGAGACTGACACCGGAATTCATCCACTCATCCTTGTAGACGTTGCATAATAAGGGCTCTTTACCATATTCATTGATATATTTTTCAAGCAGGGCCATTTTTATCACGGATTTAAACGGACTTTTCAAGCTTTTAAACATCTGCCAGATGGACGCGCCAAAAAACTCACCTGTTGAGATGGCATGGATATCTCCAAGATCGATATACCTGACAAGATTCGGAAGGGCCGAGACCATATTCAGGATACTGCCGTAGAAATTCACACTGATCGCCGTGGGCAGAACAGACCACAAAGGAAGCTTTCCTGCCACATGAATCATTGTTCGATAAAATTCTTCCTTTAACAGCATGGCCTGGGCTGATCCTGAGCTCTCAAATGTTGAATCGCCAAAGTCATTGTTCCTGGTTTTAAGAATATCCACCAGAAAGAAAGTCACCTCGATATGAAACTGGTCCCACGCATATTTTTCAATGATATGAAGCTTTTTTTCCAGCAGCACAAGATCTGCCTTATCGAAAAGTTCTTCACGAATGCATACCCAATAGTCAATATCAGAGTCATTTGCCTGGGCAACAGATCCAATGCTTCCAATGGTGAACAGCCCCTCAATAGCCGGATGTTGCTGCAGGCCGGCAAGATTTTTTTTCCCGGGGGCATACCTGGCGATTGTTTCAATTATTTCAGGACCGGGATGATAATCAAAAATGCCATGGGGTGTCTTTGGATGGAAGTTATTTTTAATTCCCGGTAAAACAATATTTTCATGAAGAAGATAGGGTATAATCTGAAAAAGATCTGCCTGTCGTGGTTTAAATATGTCAAATGCCGTTATCAGACTGTATCTGTTCTGCCGGATAAACTTCATTTCGCCATAATGGATAAATTCACCAAAGATCAGCATGTTGATCCGGGAAAGTAATGGAGCATCGAATTGCGGCATATCCGATATTTTCAATTGATATTTCCTGGTATTCAAATCAATATCCTCTTTTAAAAAAGCAGGCCTTGCATGTGTGGGAAATCGGGAGAACTGTGCCTGAATACCCGAAAAATCAGTTTGTTCCAGGTTTGAATTCACAAAGGATACCGCCCGGATTTTTGAATAAGCAAATGAAGACCAGGAAAGATCTGTTTTCTGAAATGAACTTTTGGACAGGATAGCCTCTATGAAAAAGGAGCCGCGCATCATGGCCCGGTCAAAATTACACTTGTACATGGAAATATTCCGGAAGCTGCAGTCCTTAAAAACAGCATCTTTAGCATTAACATTGATAAAGACAGCCCCATCAAAACAGACGGAATTAAAGGTGGTGTTCTTAAGATTAACATTGTAAAGAACGCAGTTTTGAAAATAAGCATTTGAAAACGATGCATTTGAAAAATCCGAATCTTTTATAATGGAAGTATTGAAATAGATTGCCGCCGGCAAACAGGTGGTGAAAGACAGATCAATATCTACAATGGCTTCGCCATTAAAATCAATGACCGCAGTCTTTTTACTTTTTTTAAGGGACTTAATTTTCCGTG
>JAGLNZ010000118.1 GCA_023139225.1 Desulfobacula sp.
GAGATTATGGTGTGGGTGCCCAGATGCTGGTTGATCTAGGCGTTAAAAAGATGCGGCTTTTGACCAATAACCCCATGAAAATGATTGGTCTGGAAGGCTATGGATTGAGCGTTGTTGAACAGGTTTCCATTGAAGTTGAGCCCAATAGCTTCAACCAGGGATATTTAAAATGCAAGCAGGCCAAGATGGGACATTTGCTTCATATGTAAATCAAACGACTTAATTGAAATTGTCATTAATATATTAAGGATTAAAAAATGCCAAAAATTATCGAAGCAGGTTTACAGGCCCAGGGGAAGAAATTTGGAATCATTGTTTCCCGTTTTAATGATTTTATTACAGGCAAGCTGGTAGACGGTGCCCTTGATGCTTTAATCAGAAGCGGAGCTGCAGATAAGGATATCACCATTTTAAAAGTTCCCGGTGCCTTTGAAATTCCTTTGGCAGCAAAGAAAATGTTGAACCATGGCAAATATGATGCCATTATCTGCATAGGAGCAGTTATTCGTGGTGCCACCAGCCATTATGATTATGTGTGCGCAGAAGTGTCCAAGGGTATCGCGTCCGTCAGCCTGGATGCCGACGTTCCGGTGATGTTCGGAATTCTCACCACGGAAACCATTGAGCAGGCCATTGAAAGGGCCGGGACAAAAGCCGGTAATAAAGGATTTGATGTCGCTCTTGGTGCTGTGGAAATGGCAAACCTTTCCGAAAGTTTGAAAAAAGGCTGATTAAGATTATGGGTGAACGCAGGCAGGCAAGGGAGCTTGCACTTCAGGCACTTTTTTTCTTTGATATGGATAAATCTGATCCGGATCAAAGCCTGATTGTATTTTGTGCCAACAATGAAGAAAAACTCACTGACGGAATCAGGCCCTTTTTTTTGGATCTGGTAAAGGGTGTGACCGAAAATAGTTCTCAAATTGATGATTTTTTAAATAAATATTCAAAAAACTGGAAAATATCCAGAATGCCTGTGGTGGATAGAAACATCATGCGCATTGCAATATTTGAATTTTTGAAACGCTCTGATATACCCCCAAGTGTCACCATTAATGAAGCGGTTGAAATTGGGAAAAAATACGGCACAAGGGATTCCGGTTCTTTTATAAACGGTGTGCTGGACCGCATTAAATCCCTTGAAGGGTATAAATAATCTGAATACAGGAGGTTATTTTGATAATAAAGAAACTCGAAGTTGGCCCGATTATGGCCAATTGTTTTATTTTAGGATGTGAATCTACAAAGCAGGCTGTCGTTATTGATCCGGGAGATGATGCAGATCGAATCCTGATGGAACTTGCTAAATCCGAGTTAAAGGTAAAATATCTGATCAATACCCACGGGCATTTTGATCATGTAAGTGCCAATAAAAGAATGAAGGAAGCTACAGGGGCACAGATTGCAATTCATCCCGAGGATGAGCCCATGCTGCACGAACTTTCACAGTCAGCTTTAATGTTCGGGCTGTCGGCGGAGAATTCACCGCCTGCGGATATTCTTTTAAAAGACGGGGATGAAGTCACCTTTGGTGAAATTACACTAAAAGTAATCCATACGCCGGGTCACTCAAAAGGCGGTATCAGCCTTTATACCAAAGGTCATCTCTTTTCCGGGGACACCTTGTTTGCAGGTTCCATCGGCAGAACTGATCTGGCCGGGGGCGACTATGATACACTGATTTCAAGTATTAAGGAAAAGCTTTTAGGCTTTGATGACGATACCATCGTGTATACGGGTCACGGCCCGGAAACAACCATAGGTAATGAAAAGAGAATGAATCCTTTCTTAAGATGATGGTCTTAAGATGAATGACCTTAAGATGGATGGATTGCTGAAACATCTTCCTTTTTTAAAAGATATTCATCAGGAACCCATTGAACTTGACCGCCCGTTTGAACAGATAGCTGCATCATTTGCCAAGGATATCGGGACAGTGCTTTTATTATCCGGCTTACGCCTTGACTGCTCCCGGTATAATATTCTTGCTGTAAAACCCTGGCTTGAGGTGGTAAGCAAACAGGAAACTGTTTGCTTAAGGTATAGGGGAAAACAGATCCCTATACAGCAGGATCCGTTTTCAGTTATTCAGGCCCTGCTGAATCGGTTCAAATTAAATGATGTTTTATTTGATCTTCCGGTTCATTCAGGCCTGTTCGGATATTTTTCCTATGATCTAAAAGACCGGATTGAAAAACTGCCAAGAACCTGCACGGATACCCTTCTGCCGGATTTATGCCTGTATGCCCCCTCCATCATCCTTGTCCAGGATAAAGAAACCAGTCAGACCCGGCTTTGTATTCCTGTGCTGTCTGATGAATCAAATTTTAAAAAGACAGACGAGAGCATTCAAAACATCAAAAGTTTTTTTTTTGAAAGAATCAAAAAGG
>JAGLNZ010000119.1 GCA_023139225.1 Desulfobacula sp.
GATAAAAAAGGCCTGGACCTTGTGACATATCCACATCCCAGGCAGACACCCCTGGCAAATTATAAAACCTTGAATTATCTTTACTATGACCTGGCAGGACGGTTTGCCAAAGCGCATGATGCAGATGAAGCCATTATTTTAAATTCCGATCTCACAGTATCGGAGACAAATACCGCAAGTATTTTTGCCATAAAAGACAAAACCGTGATGGTTCCGGAATCCGATCATGTTCTGGATGGTGTGACAATAAAGTCTGTATTGACGATACTGTCAGATAAGGGGTATGATGTCTGCAAAAAGCAGATACCAAAAGAGGTGTTTTATTCATATCCGAATATTATTATAACAAATGCATTAATGGGGGCTGTTAAAGTCTTGACCATTGATCAAAAAATTATAGAACATAAAAATGAGATCTGTTCCATGATCAATGAACAGCTTTTTAAAATGTGAGCCAATAAATCCAGCAGGGAGCAAACCGTGAAAAAATTTTTAATTGCAGGTATTGTTATTATTGTTGCAGTGGTAGCTTTAGTTTTTTTAACCCTTTCCAACCTGGGGCCTCTGGTCAAAAAAACAGTGAATACGGTTGGACCTCAAATTACCAAGACAGATGTTGAAGTGGCAGATGTGAGCATATCTATCTTTTCAGGTGAAGCAAAAATAAAAGGATTCCTTTTGGGCAACCCCAAGGGGTTTAAATCAGTCCAGGCAATGAAAGTGGGATCTGTCTATGTGGATATAGATGAAGGCTCCATTACCAAAAATCCTATTATTATCAATAAAATCGAAATTGTAGCACCTGAGATCACCTATGAGAAAATAGCAGGATCTGATAATTTTCAAACAATTTTGAAAAATGTTCAGACAAGTGCAAAAGCTGAGAAAAAATCTGATAGCAAGGCTGGTTCGACTGGAGACAAACAGGGCAAAAAAATTGTCATCAATCACGTGATCGTGAAAGACGGAAAAGTAAACCTGACCATGGCAGCCCTTGGCGGAAAAGAGATTACAGCACCTTTGCCGGATATCCATTTAAAAGACATTGGGAAAAAGAACGATGGTGCAACGCCTGCCGAGGCTTTTGAACAAATTTTTTCTTCCCTTTACAGCAGTATCAGCGCTGATTCAGTGACACAGATTTTTAATGACGGCCTAAAACAATTCGGCGGTCTGAAAGATCTTGGCACCTCGGGGCTTCAAACAGGAGGGGATGCTGCCCAAAAAACAGCCGACTCTGCAACAGAAGGGGTTAAATCAGCTACCCAAGGCCTGAAAAGTTTATTTAAAAAGGACTAATCCAGATTAAATTTGAAATTAAATAGCAATCATTATACTTTATTCACAAGGTTTTATTATTAATTGTTTAGACTAAAGCGATGTGTCATGAAAAAGATAAATATCATTATCACAATATTGTTTGTCGTGTTTTGCTTGGCCCAACAGGGCTTGGCACAACCCAAGGTGTTGATTGAAAATCCTGTTTTTATTTTTGAATCAGTACCGGAAGGGATTTCCATAACCCATGAGTTTATAGTTAAAAATACAGGGGACACCCTTCTTCATATTGATAATATTCTTCCTCCCTGAGGATGTGACAAGCATTCTTTTGACAGAAAAATTCCTCCGGGTGGGGAAGGCAAAATTAAATTAAGTTTTAAAACCAATGGATACGGCGGAAAGACCATGAAAAAAACTATCCTGGTCAAGACCGATGATCCTAAAAAAAGGAAATTTAATCTGGTTGTAACAGGACCGGTTGAGGAAGTTGTACAGATTAATCCTGTATCGGTTTTTCTTGATGGGAACCCGGGCGAGATTCTGGAAGCTGTTGTTAACATTACCCCGTCTGAAAAATATAAGTTTTCAATTTTGGGAATGGAACAAAAGATCAATGCCAGAATTAAAGCCGAACTTGTTGAACCAAAAGGAGATGAGAAATCCTGGCTGATAAAGATTCAAAGTACATCAGACAAGGCAGATGATCTGTATGATGTACTGACCCTTAAAACAGACAGCCGATACAGGCCCACACTTACCATAAGGGTATATGCCATTTTTTTTGAAAAACAGGAACCAAAATCTTAAGTTAGCAGGACTTTTTTACAAAATTTAATTATGGATATTTTAAAAATCAAAGCAGTGGTGTTTGACTGTGACGGTGTCATGTTTGATACGGCTGTGGCCAATAAGAAGTATTATGATGAAGTGCTGCAGGCTTTTGGTAAGCCTTTGTTGAATGAAGAGCAGTTTATTAATGTTCATATGATGACGGTAGCGGAAGCCATTGATTACCTTTTCCCGGAAATCAATGACCTGTCAAGTGTATATGACCGCCTTAAACAAATCGGGTATCAAAAATTTATCAAGTATATGGTCATGGAAGAAGGGCTAAAAGAACTCCTCATAAAACTGAAAGATAAAGGGTATATCAGGGGAATCGGGACCAACCGGACCAATACTATGGAAAAGGTGCTGGAAGATTTTTTTTTAGAAGACCAGTTTGAAGTGGTTGTGACAGCAGCAAAAGTCAAAAACCCAAAGCCTGACCCCGAACAATTGTTGTTAATAATGGAAAAATTTGATCTGACCCCCAATGAGATTCTTTTTGTCGGGGATTCTGATTATGACCGGCAAGCGGCTGTCCGTGCAAAAGTATGGTTTGCAGCATTTAAGAACCCAGTGCTGAAGGCTGATTTTAATGTGGATTCAATGGATGAGATTGCCAGAGTTTTGCAGATAAATTAATAAAATTCTTGACAAATTTCTCAATCATCATTACATCTTACAAGATTTTTTAGATTGGAATTTTAGATAAATGTTTGGGTAAACATTTATTAAGGTGGTTAAACATAAATAAGGAGAATGAAGTATATGTCTAAATTAGTAGCACCTCACGGTGGAAAAGGCCTCGTATGTTG
>JAGLNZ010000012.1 GCA_023139225.1 Desulfobacula sp.
CCTGTGGCACCTTCTCCCCTGGCCTCAAGAATGACCAGGGAAACCCCGAAAGAAATGACACTCAATGAAATCAAAACAACCGTCAATTCTTTTGCACAGGCGGCTTTAAGGGTTAAAAAAGCGGGGTTTGATGCCGTTGAGGTATTAAGCGGAACAGGATATCTTATCAGCGAATTCCTTTCTCCTTTAACCAATCAGCGCACTGACAATTACGGCGGCAGCTTTGAAAACCGGATGAGGTTCGGACGTCAGGTTGTTACGGCTGTCAGGGATGCCGTGGGAAAAGATTACCCCTTGATTGTCCGCATGAACGGTAATGATTTCATGCCCGGCGGAAATTCAAGGCTGGAACTTCAGGAATATGCCAAAGTCCTGGCAGACGGCCTGGTTGATGCCCTTTGCATCAATGTGGGATGGCACGAGGCAAGAGTGCCCCAAATCGTGACCTGCGTACCCAGAGCTGCTTTTTCATACTTGGCCCGCGGGATCAAAGAAATAGTCAATGTACCGGTTATTGCAAGCCACAGGATTAATGATCCCAAAACAGCAAGACAGCTGCTGAACGACGGCATGTGCGACATGGTGGCCATGGGCCGCAGCCTTATTGCCGATCCAATGCTTCCTGAAAAAACAAGGCTTGGAAAGGAAAACGAAATCATGCATTGCATTGCCTGTGCCCAGGGGTGCTTTGATAACCTTTTCAAATTAAAACATGTTGAATGCCTTTGCAATCCTCTGGCCGGTTATGAGGCAAGTGAACCTGTTAAAAAGGTTGCATCACCTAAAAAAATCCTTGTTGCAGGAGCCGGACCCGCAGGAATGACAGCAGCTCTCACAGCCCACTCACGAGGCCATGATGTGACAATTTATGAAAGCCACACCCGGCCAGGAGGACAACTTTACCTGGCAGCCACCCCTCCGGGAAGGCAGGAATTTGCCCAGCTGGCCCACGATCTTGAAACCCAGATTGGGGTAAAAAATATACCGATTATTTTAAAAACAAAAGTAACCGGCGACCTCATTGAAGAAGAAAAACCGGACACGGTCATACTTGCAACCGGTGCAACCCCTCTGGTTCCGCCCATTCCCGGGATAGACATGCCCCACGTTGTCGACTCATGGGATGTGCTGCAAAATAAGGTGGTTACAGGCAAAAAAATTGCCATTATCGGCGGCGGCGCCGTTGGTGTGGAAACCGCCCTTTTTCTTGCAGAAAAAGGTACTCTATCGGCAGAAGCCGTGAAATTTCTTCTTGTCAACAGAGCCCAGAATCCTGAGACTCTCTTTGAAATGGCAACTCAAGGAACTAAACAGATCACCCTTATTGAAATGCTGGAAAAAATGGGTAAAGATATCGGAAAATCAACCAAGTGGGGCATGATGCAGGATCTTGGCCGGTATAATGTAAAAACCATGACAGACAGCAAAGTAATAAAAATCACCCCCAACGGCCTGAATATTAAACAGAATGGGGACATTCATGAAATAGAGGCCGATACCGTGGTTATTGCAGCAGGTTCTGTTTCAAACAATCCCCTTGAGTCCGTGCTTGAAAAAATGGGCGTGGAATACAGGGTTGCTGGAGATGCGAAACAGGTTGCCACGGCTTTTGATGCTGTCCACCAGGGATATAAAACCGGATTGGAGATTTAATCATATAAAACAATGGCGTATTTGTTTTGTTTGGAAAGACGACAAGGCTTCTGATGTTGAAATTGTATAGAAATACTGATAAATAGCGGAAGGTAAATATCAGGAAAAAGGAGATTAGTTATCGATTCATTTAATTATAAAAACGGAAAATTGTTTGCTGAGAGTGTAGATGTTGCGGCGATAGCAAAACAGGTCGGTACGCCG
>JAGLNZ010000120.1 GCA_023139225.1 Desulfobacula sp.
GCAGGACTCAAAAAAATTGAGATTTCTTCCCAGGTTAAAGGCGACCTGATTATGCTCGGTATTGGTGGTTTCAGCCCTCTTAACGGGTTTATGACCAAAGCGGACTGGAAAGGCGTTTGCGAGGACTTCCTTCTTGCTGACGGTACTTTCTGGCCTGTACCTGTAATGCTGGATGCAGCCAAAGAAGATGCAGCAGAGATCAATGTCGGTGATGAAATTACTCTCGAAAGAAATGGTGAAATTTTTGCCACCATGAAAATCGAGGACAAATATGAAATGACCGAAGACGAGAAAAAATGGGAATGTGAAAAAGTTTATAAAGGTCATGGTGAAGAATCTGCAGATGATGTATTCTGGAAAATTGCCATGGAAGATCACCCCGGTGTTCAGATGGTTATGGCCAGAAAAGAATATTGTCTTGCAGGTCCTGTAAAAGTTCTTTCCGAGGGAGAATTTCCTGAAAAATTCAAGGGCGTTTATTTGACGCCTAAAGAAACCCGTGCCATCTTTGATGAAAGAGGCTGGGCAACCGTTGCTGCCATGCAGCTTAGAAACCCCATGCACAGATCCCATGAACATCTTTGCAAAATTGCCCTTGACGTATGTGATGGTGTTATCATCCATTCTCTCATCGGTAACCTTAAACCCGGTGACATCCCGGCAGATGTCCGTATTGAATGCATTGACAGGTTGATTCAAGATTACTTTGTTCCGGAACATGTCGTCAATGGCGGATATCCTCTTGACATGAGATATGCAGGCCCAAGAGAAGGCCTTCTCCATGCAACCTTCCGTCAGAACTACGGTGTTAACAGAATGATCATCGGTCGTGACCATGCCGGCGTTGGTGATTTCTATACGCTTTTTGAAGCACAGGAAATTTTTGATACAATTCCGGCGCCTTCAGAACCCGGCAAGGCACTGCTTTGTGAACCTTTGAAGATCGACTGGACATTCTACTGCCACAAATGTGACGGTATGGCCTCCATGAGAACCTGCCCCCACGGCAAAGATGACAGGGTTATCCTTTCCGGAACCAAACTGCGTCACGCACTGTCCAACAACGAAGAAGTCGTTGATCACTTTGGTCGTGAAGAAGTTCTGGTTATCTTGAGAAAATACTATGCATCTCTTACTGAAAAAGTTGAAGTTAAACTCCAGAGCCATGCAGAAGGAAGTAAAATGTAATCAGGTCTTGTTAAAGATAATTATATTTTAAGAAAGTAATATTCAAAAGGGCTGTCTCCGGGTAAAAGAGACAGCCCTTTTTTTGTACTAGGGGCAGTACCCTTGAAATTTTATGAACATTTCTGGTTCAGTTTAAAAGATTCATTGAAGATATCAAGAAGTTTAACATTCTGTTTTGCCATCATAACGCAGTTGCCGCCTATGGCATAAAAAAGAATGCTCAGCCGTGTTTTTGAAGAATCATCCCTGATTCTTTCAATCTGATTTTCATTAAAATCATCCACAAGTTCCCTTAGATAATGAAATTGCTCTACCGCCTGTTGGCAGTCCACGATTTCTTTGTCCCGAAAGGCAGTCTCGACAAGGTAAAAGATATTTAAGAAAACTTTTTTGATCTCTTGCAATTCTGCAACCTGGACATCTAAAAGTCCCTTATGCCGGTTACTGACGTGCATGCTGGACCGAATCACTGTATCTCTGTGACCATCTGTAAGTTTTTGAAGCCTTCTGATGATCTGATAGTAATTATAGGAAACTTGCTGGTCTTCTTTTGAGAGCAATCTTAATACCTTGAAGATATTGGCAATGATGATGTTGGTACTGTTCTGGAAATATTTGACATGCATCCGTTCCTGTTTGAGTTTATACAGGTTTTCTTCGAAGAGTGCATCAAAAGCGATATCAAATGATTCCCTGATACCTTTAAGGAGAAAGGCCAGGTGATCAAAGGTTTCGGATATCGATTCCTTAAAGTTTTCAACTTTGTGCAGGTTATAGATGGTCATCTCTTCTTTGTCTTTTTCCTGTTTTTTGTGTTTCCGGTGGTTTCTCAAGATCATAAATCCGGTAATAACAAAAAGAATGAAGAATCCGGTAAGTTTGAAATAAAACAAAATATTGGCAAAGATAAAAGAAACAACAAAGGCAATAAAAGCAGTCATGAACCATCCGCCAATAACGGTTAATACGCCGGTGACCCTGTATACCGCACTTTCCCTGCCCCAGGCCTGGTCTGAAAAACTGCTCCCCATGGCAACCATGAAGGTTACATATGTGGTGGATAAGGGCAGCTTCAAGGATGTGGCAAAGGAGACAACCATACTGGCCACCATCAGGTTGACTGAGGCACGAACCAGGTCAAAAGAGGGCTTTTCCGTCAGGGTTAGCCCTTTTATTTCTGCAACCGGGGTAAGCCTTTGGGAAATAAGATCTCTCATGGCTGCAGGGGTCATATTCTTTATAATGTCGAACAAAGAATCAAACATGTTGACAATTTTTCTGGACAGCCAGATAGATTCAAATTTTTCTGTTCCTTCATCCTGCTGACCCAGGCTTATTTCCGTCTCTGTAACCGTTCTTGCTTTTTTGGATAGCCACAGGGTGACAACCATGATCAGACCTGCCACAAGCATGATATAGGTCTGGGATTGAACCTTTTTGCTCAAGGCAGCCATTGTGATATTTAATGGGTCATTGGATGCAACGGCATTTTGAAAGGCATTGAGTCCTGCAAGGGGAACACCGATAAAATTTACCAGGTCGTTAGCTGCAAATGCCATAGCCAAAGCAAAGGTTCCTACAAGAACAATAGGTTTTAAAATATTTATTTTAAAAAAATGTATCAGAAACTGGAAAATGATAGCCGAGATAATAAATATCCCGGCCATGAGGATCAGAGAATTGGCTTTAATCCATATGACGGTCTGTGCATCCATGAAAGTTGCACCTTTGGAGCCTTTGACAAGGATAAAAAAAGTAATGGCCGTCATGGCCATCCCCCCCCAGAGCGCCCCATATTTTTTTAATCGGCTCTGATAGTCAAAAGTAAAAATCAGCCGGGATAAGAACTGCATCAATGCTCCTGCGAAAAATGCCATTACAATGGATAAAAGGATGCCTCCCACAATGGCCATGGCTTTGGCTGTATTGATATAGTCCCATAATGCCATGGCACTGTCTGTTTCTGCCATGATTTTTAATACTGAGAGCGCCACGGCAGCTCCCAATAGTTCAAATACTATGGATACAGTTGTTGAAGTCGGTAATCCATGGGTATTGAAAAGGTCAAGCAACAGGATGTCTGTAATCATGACAGCTAAAAAAATGGTTAAGAGTTCCGGCATGGTAAAAAACTGGGGATGAAAGATCCCTTTTCTTGCCACTTCCATCATGCCGCCTGAAAAGGTAACACCGGCAAGGATGCCCAGGCTTGCAATGATCATGATGATAAAAAAAGGTGCTGCCTTGGACCCGATGGATGAATTTAAAAA
>JAGLNZ010000121.1 GCA_023139225.1 Desulfobacula sp.
CTAAAACGCATATCGATATTATGGCGTAAGTCAGGATTACCGGAGAGTTGTATTTGATTTTCATAAACTAATCCAATTCACAATATTATATTGTATATATTATGCTCAAAGTGCAGAAATTCTCTCGTTTCTCGCTCAAACAATTTGCCGTTTTAACCATTACAGCCCTTTGGAACTTTTACAAAAATTACAGACAAATCGGTTGGACAAGACAACCTGGAACGGGTTATGGTAAATTTTTTATGGCAAATATCCAAATCTTTAATATAGGTTTATTGTTAATTTTCAATGAGATATGCTTTAATAAAAAAATGGAAGAAATACAATAGCACTTGCAATTGTTTTACCAAAAAGGAGAAGCAGCAATATGAAAATACGAGTTCGCCTTTGCCATACCACGTGGCTGTTTATCCTGCCACTGACGCTTATGATAGCTGCGACAGCAATGGCCCAGGCAAGTCAGGCAAATGAAAGAATTGCATATGCAAAGAGCCTGGACCAAAAAGCTGAAAGCATTATAAAAAGGGGCCGGTTGCTTCAAAGTATTGATGCGCTTAACGAAGATGAGGCAGATAAGATCTGCAATTTTGCAATTGAGTATGAACAAGCTGAATGGATAAAGACCCGGGTTTATAAAACCCCGTTTCATGATGATATTGCCCTGACACTTCAAAATATTTCTTCATTGTATAATCTATGCCATCCCCCGCTGTCGCAAAAGTATTTAAGTTCCATTTTAAAGATAAAGGAAAAGCTCTACTCAAAAGAAAGCGAACAGGCTGCATCTGCCCATGATGCTCTGGGTGATTACTACCGCCTTTATATGATGAATTTTAAAAAGGCAATCAACCAATATGAAGAGGCAAAAAGAATCAGAAAAAAGCTTTATGGAGTCAAAGACCCGAGGGCTGCTAAGAACAATAATCTGCTTGCCCTGACTCTTTTTTATCATAAAGGAGAAAAGAGCGAGGCAAAGCAGCTGTTACATGACGCCATTACCATTCGGGAAAATTTGCCGGCCAATAAAGCATATCCTGTCCACCAGGCATATATGGATGCCGGGATCTACTACTCTATGGTTGGAGAGTATGACAGTGCCATCGTACATTTTAAAAAAGCACTAAATACGCTTAATGACCTGCTGAACGATGATTATATAACAATACTGAGTGAACTTGCCGTCATCTACTTGAACAAAGATGATCTGAAAATATCACATGGATATATAAAAGAAGCTTATGAAAAAGCAAAAGTGCTTTATGAAAGGAATCATGCTCCGGATTTTTTACAGATCATTGATCTATTATCGGATATCTGTATGCAGATGGGGGATATAAAGACTGCAAAACAGCTTAGAATAGAGCATAAAAAGGTAAAAGACCAGTTGATCAAAGGCGTTTAAGGAGTAAGGATGTGTTTTACAATAATTTTGTTTAAAAGTTTTTATTGGATTCAATGGCGGACATATAATGGAAGTATTTTTGAACAAATTTTCCTGAAATCGTATCAGCCACGGAAAATATAAAATCAGTATCGGCTAAGAATTGCCCTGAAAAGGCCAGGAATACGGCTTGGGAAAGTTCAAAAAGCAACTCTTTGATTTCTTGTTTGTCTGCTGAGAATTGAAACGCCCCATAAGTCCGGCACCTTGCAGGCCGTAGCTCATGAATACAGCAACCTGAACCATCATTGAACGGGCATGACATGTTTTGTTTTTTATATGTCTCAACCGCTTTTTTTATCAGCGCTTCTCTTTGAGCTGATGTAAAGAGTTTGTTCATTTTTGAGTGCAGGTAAATGACTTCTATCAGTTGAAGATCAAAAGATTCAGAACAACACTTGTGCTCTTTTTTACCGCAGTCGATATGACGGTCTTTAGATTGGCTTTGAATTTTGTTATCAATATTTGTTACCAAAGATTCATAGTCGGAAAAAAAACGACCTAAATCCACCCTGTTTTTAATTTCCAGGGAGGGTTCGCGGATTTTAAGGACGCCTGATTTTTTACCATACTTTTTTAATAGTTTCCACTGACCGTAATTGGAGGGATTCGCGCTTGAGGATTTTAATTTTTTTGAAGCGGCTTTGAGCGTAAGGCCTTTGCGAATCATGTAAGAAGTAACAAAGGTTCCGGTCCTTCCAACCCCGTGCCGACAATGGACCAGCACTTTTTTGCCAAGATAAATGGCTTCATCCAGCCAGGCCAGGGCCTTTTCCATGTCTTCCATTTTTGGGATATCTTCATCCCAGATGGGAAGGTAATATACCTCAAATCCCGAAGACGCTTCAATGTCATGAAGGTCGGAAAATTCAGCACAAAGGTTTACAATGGCATCAATCCCCTTAGCTTTTATGGTCTCAAGTTCAGCATATGACATGGGGGCATATCCGATGGCAAGACTGTCTGTAATCCATGTGATGGGGTATGGGGACATCTT
This sequence comes from Desulfobacula sp., assembly GCA_023139225.1. Taxonomy (GTDB): domain Bacteria; phylum Desulfobacterota; class Desulfobacteria; order Desulfobacterales; family Desulfobacteraceae; genus Desulfobacula. Next base: position 2,439 of record JAGLNZ010000121.1, read on the forward strand.
AAGCTCCTTTTAGATCTTTATCAACAGCCGACCTGAAATCATACCGGCCGTTCATAAAATCATCAATCATTAATTCCATATCGAGATTTTCTTTAAGATACATATCCATAAGTTTGGTCGCACCCAAAAGCCGCCCTGTCATATCCAGGGTTTCTTCCATGGTTTTTAATGAACCGTGTTTGAACTCGGCATCAATAAGATCTGATGTGATCTTAACCATAAATCCAAGCCGCGTTAAAATACCTTTAATAAAATTGGCCCGGAGAGACCGCCCGACAGGACTTCCGCCGCCGCCGGAAAACCTGAAAAGGATGTAATTATCTTTTTTTGAAGAAGAGCAGATGGTATCTAAGATAACAAAATGATATCCAAATCTGAAGTTAACATTTAAATATTCTTTTGACAGAACCGCATAGCTTCCGAACATAGAGGAATCTGCGCTGATGATGCCTCCGGCCATAACAATTTTGTCATACTCCTCCCAGTCAAAATGGGTGGTTTCAGACCAGCAAATCCCCGGGTTTGAAAGTCCTTTTAATACAGCTTTCATGGGAATGCTGGAAATATCTTTTGGTCTTATGATTTTTTCATCTACCTTTTCATCCTTGATTCCAGAGCCCACATCAAGGATATAAAAGAGCATGGGGATATTGGAGATGAGCTTTTTTGCCCCTTTTTTCCTGCCGCCTTTTCTATCCCCGATTAAAAACATTTCTTTTACTGCTGTTTCATGGGTAAACCGGATAATATCATGAAGAGATCGGCATCCTTCCGGGACAAAAGAGTCGGATTCAGGATCAGTCAGTTTTAATTTGGTGCAAAAATTAATCACATACTGAAGTTTGACCATAAAAGAGCTGTCTTTAAAAAAATCTTCTTTTGGTGCAATCCTTTCCAATAAAGGTTTTACCCTTCCCTTGTATACAATGCATTTGTCTGCATCAACTGTCACCCGGCTTCCCGGAACAAGATCATTAAATCCATTTTTAACATTTACAATAGCCGGAACCCCGTATTCCCTGGCAATGGATGAAAAATGGCTGGCACGGCTTCCGGTGGCGATGATAATGGCAATCATTTTATTTATCGCTATAACAAATTGAGGCAGTGCATGTCTGACCACAAGCACTGATCCATCGGGAATCTGATTTGTTTGCGATAAGTGTTGAAGCCTGTAAACAGGACCAGAGCCTACTCCCGGACAGACAGGTTCTCCTCCTGAACAGATAATTTTGTTGGTAATTTTATCAACATTTTTTTTAACAGGGGTTTTAATGAGTTTTTCATTGTTTTGGATTACACCTGGATGAATGTTCAACGGTCTGGACTGGAGGATAAAAAGTTTGCCGGATTTATCCTGGCACCATTCAATGTCCTGTGGTTGATTAAAATGGGTCTCAAGACGGACACCCCATCCGGCAAGAGTTAAAACACAAGGCTCATCAAGGGAAAGAAGATTTTTTTTGTCTTGATTTGTATTAATGGTCTGGGTTTGAATATCCGGTGCTAAAATCATCTGTTTTTGTTTGGTTGCGATTTTTGTGCTGACGATAGTAACCGGATCTTTTTTTGATACTTTGATAATATCCGGCGATACTTCCCCTTCCACTAAAAGTCCCCCCTGTCCCCAGACTGAATGGATCAATAAATTATCAGAAAGCTTTTCTTCAATATCATGGGTGTACATCACCCCGGATGCTTTTGAATCAATCATTTCAAGGATCAGGACGGCCATGGGGGTTTCATCGTCCAGTATCCCATGGCTGATCCTGTAAAAGAGTGCCTGGGCAGAATATTTGCTCGCAATGACGTGTTTATATCCGTTTAAAATATCTTCTTTACTTACATTTAACAGGGTTTGATACTGACCGGCAAAGGAGGCTTTTCCATCCTCTTTAACAGCACTGCTTCGAAGGGCAACCCTGAAATTGATTTCATTGTCTTTTTCAAGAAAGTTGGTGGCATCTTTGACGGCGATTGCAATATTTTCGGGTATAGAGGCATTTAATATTAGTTGTTCAATCTTACGGGCGGTTTGTTCCAAAGATGCGGCGTCGCTGATATCAAGATTGGCCAGTTTCTCATTTATGGGTTCCCGCAAATCATTGGCCTCGATAAAATAATGAAAGGCGTTGGTTGTGATCACAAATCCATTGGGCGTGGGCAGATGAAGTTCTCTATTCAGACGGGATAGACAGAATGCTTTTTTGCCTGCAACAGCTTCGTTAAGAGATGAGATTTTATCAAAGGCAATGATAAATGGTGGTGAAAAATCAAATTTTGGCGGGGCAAGCATAAACCTGATATAAAAATCAAATTTTTTAAAATAGTCTTTTAAACTCCAATAGTTTGACGGACACATTTTTAAAAGCGCTTCAACCATTTGTAAAACTGCAACGGCAAAGTGCTCATAGGTTTTCACGACAGCCTGAAAGTCACATTTTTTTTGGGTATAATAGATATCCTCCAGACTTGCCATAAATTCATGGGCAGCCTTGTCATATTCCAGCAAAGCCTTGAACGATTCGTATTTTTCCCTTAAAATTATTCCCGGAGAAAATACCTGGTATGTCCAGTATCTGAATAAATTTTTAAGCAGCATGATTTTAAGCAGTTATGGCTTATTGGTTTATATCTATATCCTAAAGACCTTTTAAGGGTAGCATTGAAAATAGAAGAATACAAATCAAGATTTTTGTTTTTATCTGCGCAATAAAAAAGATGCAGTGCAATATTTTTATTGCGCACAATTTTTATGGCATTTCTTTATTTTAAACCAGTAAAGCCTGTATTAAGAAAGGGTTTGCAGGTATTTGGGAAAAATCGGACTAAAAAACAGGAAATATTCAGGGTATAATCAAAATACGTATATTCCATAATTGCCTGGTTCTTTAAAAATAGTAATATCGCATTAAATTCAGATAGTTATCTTTTGGGTTGTGTCCTTGTTTTGCGTGGATGAAAATAATGGCACGTTTATGGCTATATAGATATCCGGAATAATGCAGAAATATTAGCTTGCTAAAGGAGGCAATAAATTATGGATAAAGATGTTTTCAGTTTATGTTTCATGTGTTCTGTCAGGTGCCCTATTAAGGTTAAGGTAAAGGACGGGCATGTAGACTGGATCGAAGGAAATCAACATGTAGCAGGGATAGACGGCAGTCTGTGTCCCCGGGGATCAGCCGGTAAATCCCTGCTTTATGATGATCAGAGACTACAGTCCCCGCTCATCAGGGTCGGTGAACGCGGGTCTGGAAACTTTCGAAAAGCTTCCTGGGATGAGGCAATCGATTATGTCGCAACCCGGCTTAAGGAAATCATTGATAAGAACGGCGGGCACAGTGTTGCGCTTTGTGAAAGAGCCCAGCTTGCAACCCATGTCAGTAAAACTTTTTTAAAAGCACTAAAATCTCCCAATCATTTTACCCATGATGCCCTGTGCAAAGGGTCCGTCAATACGGCCTGCCGTTCTTTATTCGGATATACCGACGGTCAGATGGGAATCAATTATGGAAACACAAAACACATTGTTCTTTATGGGCGCAATCTTTTTGAGTCCCTGGCTGTCAAAGAAGTCAACACCCTGATGGACGCAATGGAAAAGGGTGCAAAGCTGACGTATATTGATCCCAGGGTAAATATCACGGCTTCCAAGGCCCACCGGTACTGGATGATCCGTCCCGGTACCGACCTTGCCTTAAATTATGCCCTGATGCATGTCATAATAAAGGAAAGGCTTTATGATGCGGGATTTGTTTCAAAATGGGTTCACGGGTTGAATGAACTTACCGATTTTGTTGAAGGATATACACCGGAATGGGCCCAGAAAGAGACCGGGATTCCCGCAGATGAAATTATCAGCCTTGCAAGGGAGGTTGCCAAAGATAAGCCTTCGGTGATTTTTCACTATGGATATCGTGGAGCCAACCAGACCAATGAAATTTATATGCGTCGATCTTTGTTGATACTAAATGCGCTTATGGGCAGCGTGGAAGCAAAAGGCGGTATATTCTTTAAAAAGGGTCCGGGAGAGGTTGGCGGCAAGGCTGCCAGAAAACTCACCAGCCAGGATTTTCCGAAAATTGATGTACCAAGATTCGATAAAGTCGGTACCAAAGACTTCCCTCTTCCTGATCCCAGTCACGGAGTCGGACAAATCCTGCCCTATGCAATTTTAAATGAAGACCCTTATCCGTTAAAGGCATTGATTGCCTATCGCCTTGATCCGCTTATGTCCATTGCCGATACAAACCAGACCAAACGAGCACTGGAGAAGCTGGATTTAATTGTCACCATTGATATTAATTATTCAGATATTGCCTGGTATTCAGATGTGATTCTGCCGGAGTCCACTTATCTTGAGAGGACTGACAGCATCCAGCAGATGAACGGGCTCAAACCCCAGATGTTTTTGAGGAAAAAAGCGGTTGAGCCCAGATACGATACCCTGGACGGTGCTGTGATTTTGAAAAAGATTGGTGAAAAATTGGGAATAGGCGATTATTTCCCATTCGAAACCATGGAAGATTTGGTGGACTGGCAGCTTGAAGGCACGGGCTTTACCCGGGAAGATTTTGAAAAAAAAGGGTTTGTGGCCTATGGGCCTGATCAGATTTTCTGGGACAGGGATGACATTCCTTTTAAAACGCCTTCAGGAAAGATTGAATTTAAATCGTCTCTGCTTGAGGATGCCGGGTTTGAATCCTTTCCCGCATATGAAGCGATTCCACAGCCTGCGGACGGTAAATTTCGTCTGGTAGTGGGGCGTTCGGCTGTCCATACCCATATTTCTACCCAGAATGTTCCCTATCTGAATGAACTGGAGAGTGAAAATACGTTGTGGATCAATACGGCCAAGGCAGATGAACTGGGGATAAAAAACAATGCTGTTGTTGAAGTGGCTTCATCAGTTGGAAAAGGTCAGATAAAAGCCTTTGTCACAGATCTGATCCATCCTGAAGCGGTTTTTATGCTCCATGGGTATGGACATGAGGCTGCCAGGGCAAAAAGATCATTTAATAAAGGGCTTTCCGATGCAGTGCTCCAGAAGAATGTATATGACAAGGTCGGAGGAAGTCCTGCGTTTCACGAAACCTTTGTGACGGTCAAACCCCTTTAACTTAAGGGAAATCAAGAAAATGAGTCTGATAAAAAATGAGCTATTAAATCAGATACCAAATTATATATTAGGTCGGAGGCTTTGAATGAGTAAATATTATCTGTTCCAGGACATTAAAAAATGTATCGGATGCCATGCATGTGAAATCCAGTGCAAGTCCAACAAGAATCTCCCCATAGGGCCGAAACTCTGCCAGATCATCCAGGTGGGCCCAAAATTCATTGGGGGGCTGCCGAAAATGTCATTTATTTTCATGCCCTGTTTTCATTGTGAAAATCCATGGTGTGTTTCTGCCTGTCCCACAGGAGCCATGCAGAAAAGAAGCAAGGACGGGATTGTTTTTGTTGATAAAGATCTGTGTGTGGGCTGTAAAACCTGTGTTTCTGCCTGTCCCTGGGGAGCCCCCCAGTGGAATCAGGATACCGGAAAGGTGGAAAAATGTGACTACTGCATGGATAGAATAGATGAAGGGCTGGATCCTGCTTGTGTTACCACCTGTACAACCGGATGTCTGAAATTCGGTAATGTTGAAGACATGACCCAGATTCGGCGGGAGCGGCATGCAGCATCGGTTGCATCTCTTGAAAAAAGCAGTTTTTAGGCGCTAAGGAGTAAAAATGGCAGAAAAAACCTGTCCGGTTCGAAAAACCGTTATTTATCTTTCTGAACAGATCGGTTCAGGATGTTTAACAGATCCTAGGGGGAGGAGAATATCCGAGCAGATTTTGCATTTGACGGAAGAGATTGCAGAGGGTGCTGGCGGTTTGGATCACCTTTCGGCCATTGATTCTCTGATTGAAGAATATTTTTATGACAAAAGCCCGGCGCAGAATATTGAAATAGGTAACTTCCTGAAAACAAAAATAGCGGAGCACAGGGAAATATTTCAAAGCCATATTGAAACAAAGAACTGTCCTTCCCATGATTGCGGGAAGCTGGCTCCCTCACCCTGCCAGATGGCATGCCCGGCCGGGATTGATATCCCGACTTACCTGAGTCTGATCGCTGAAGGAAAGGATGCCGAGGCAATTGAAGTGATCCGGCGTGACAATCCATTACCGTGGGTTTGCGGCCTTATCTGCACAAGACCCTGCGAAATGATGTGTGTCCGTGCCAGAATTGATACGCCCATATCCATTAAATTTTTAAAAGCCTTTGCAGCAGAAAGGGCAATGTCGGACAGGGCCTATAAAAATCCTGAGAAAAAGGATTTTAACGGGAAAAAAATCTGTGTTGTCGGTGCCGGACCCGGGGGGCTTTCTGCTGCATACTATCTTGCATTGATGGGTTATGAGGTAAGGGTGATCGAGGCCCTGCCCGTTCCCGGGGGCATGATTATGGTGGGAATTCCCAGGTATCGCCTGCCAAGGGAAGTTATTGACAGGGAAGTGGCCATGATTGAAGAGCTTGGGGTGCAGTTTTCCTATAATACCCGGTTTGGAAAAGATGTCACATTTGAGGAATTGAAAAAACAAGGGGTTGATGCCTTTTTTATTGCCATTGGCGCCCATAAATCCTGGGACCTTGGGATTAAAGGGGAAAAAGACTTCCCAAAGGTTTTTGATGCGGTGAAATTTTTAAAGGATGTGGCCTTGGGAGATCACCATGCACCCGGTAAACATGTGGCTGTTATTGGTGGTGGAAATGTTGCCATAGATGCTGCAAGGACCAGTCTAAGGCTGGGAGCCCAGACGGTTACCATCGCTTACAGGCGATCCAGAACCCAGATGCCGGCGGATATTGAAGAAGTTGAGCAGGCAGAGGAAGAAGGCATTGAATTTGCTTTTTTAACCATTCCCAAAGAAGTTATTGGTGAAAATGGCGTCATTACCGGGCTTGAGTGTATTAAAGCCGAGTTGATCAAGAAAAAAGGATCTGACAGGCTGGCACCGGTTCCCATACTGGGCAAAGATTTTACCATTAAAGCAGATGCCGTCATCAGTGCCATTGGTCAATACGTGGATGATGATGGGATGCAGGCCTTTGATCAAATGAACTGGACACGCAGAGGCACCATAGAAGTGAATCATGCCAGCATGGAAACCACCATGCCGGGTGTGTTTGCAGCAGGCGATGCCGTATCCGGCCCTGCAACCGTGATTGAGGCCATTGGCGGCGGGAAAAGAGCGGCAGAGGCCATAGACCGTTATCTGAACAACATCCCTCAGCCAAGGATGCCTAAACTACCCATCAGATATAATATTGAACCTCCTGGTGAAATGTCCGCCAGCCGGAAAATGAGCCTTAAGCGTCCGGAGATGCCTATGCTGAATGTGGACAGGCGGCGAACCATGTTTCAGCAGGTAGAGCTGGGATATGATGAAGAAAGTGTCCGCAGGGAAGCAGGCCGCTGCCTGCGGTGTGATATTTGCCGAAGATGCGGCAAATGTGTAGAGATCTGCCGGGATAAGATGGGAATTGATGCCCTTAAATTCGGATATATGGATTTTGATGATCCTTCTGAAACAGATTTCAGGACAACAAGTGAAAAATGCATTACCTGCGGGGCGTGTGCAGCCAATTGTGAAAATAAAGCCATTGTTATCGAAGAAAAGGATGGCCAGAGGATGCTGAAACTTTG
>JAGLNZ010000122.1 GCA_023139225.1 Desulfobacula sp.
GGCACTATTTTGAATAAACAGACCATTCAATATTGTGAAGAATGCAACGCTGTGCTTCCATCTATCGAGTATCTTCAATTTATTTCCCAGAAGACAGGAAATGTTACAAAAGTGACTGAAAACAGGCTCTTGTGTAATAATTGTCAGCGCAAGTTAAGTGCAAAGATTAATGTTAAAACACGGCCTGTTAACTTAAAGTAAAAAAAAGGAAACAATCATGCAATTCCAGAGAGGGGATAAAATCGAGGTGTACAGGAAATCAGAGGATGAAGCCTGGGAAGCCTATATGGATGACTTTATCGGGCTTCACGGGTTTATAACGGACCCGGATACCACCATCAATGATCCGGATGCATTGATCAGGGTCAGTCTGGAGGGCAAAGGCACCCATCGACTGCCCCAGGATTCTTTAAGACTCATTGGCAAACCCTAATAAAGGAATAAAGATATTATGAAGGTAAAAGATTGTATGGAAGATTGTGCCAGTCATTTTCATACCATAGAGCAGGATCAGACTGTGGAGCAGGCCCTGAGATTGATGTCAGGCTATAATGTGTCAGCACTGGTGGTGATGAGCAAAGAAGCATCCCAGGGTATTTTTACGGAACGGGATCTGGTTCGGTGCCATATTATTTTCTCTGATAAAGATATTAAAGAGATTTTAATCAAGGACGTGATGACATCGAAACTCATTGTTACTGAACCTGATGACACCATTGAGGATGCCATGGGAATGATGATCAAGGCAAAGATTCGCCATCTTCCGGTGGTTTTTGAAGGACAAATCAAAGGGATGCTCAGCCTGGAAGATCTTGTTAAAAAAAATGTCAGTGTTTTAAACAAGGAACTTCACTATCTTAAAGATTATATTTCAGATCTTCAGGATGCAGCCTATGATTGATATTATCATTGATGATAAGAAAATTTGCGCCAGAGAAAACCAGACCATTCTCCAGGCTGCAAAGGAAAACGGGATAAAAATACCCCATTTATGTTTTCATCCTGCACTGAAACCGTCAGGGTCATGCAAGCTTTGCGGTGTTGAGGTGGCATCCCCCACCGGCAAACAGGTGGTGATGCTGTCCTGTATTCTTAAAGTCAAAGAAAATCTCAAGGTGAAGACCAATTCCGAGCTTGTGAAAGCCAAACGGGAAAAAGCGTTTAACAAGCTGTTGCAGATGGCACCGGATTCGACGAGGATCAGGACCCTTGCAAAACAATTCAATGTTGCCGTAACCCCACCACCCAATGGCTGTATCCGGTGCAGGCTCTGTATCAGGGTATGCAATGAAATCGTAAAAGCCAAAGCATTGAAAATGGTGAAAACCCAAACGGGCAGCAGGGTGGTTCCTAACCCGGGTTGCTGTATCGGGTGCGGAACCTGTGCCAACCTGTGTCCCACCAATATTATCAAAATAGTTGACCAAGGCAGTGTCAGGACGGTTTCTATAAAACAAGAGATTATCGGCCAACTGCCCCTGGAACGGTGCGAGGGTTGCGGAAATATGTTTGCAACCTCTAATTTTCTCAAGCATGTGGAAGAGGTCAACCTTACCCATCCCGATACCAAGGAACATCACAAACTTTGTCCCTCCTGCATAAAACTCATGTCAAACAGGGCCATAACTGAAAGGGAAAGAATAAAAAAATGACCATCGCAGCTGTAAAATCGATTTTCATTGGTGTGGGCGGATCATTGATCCTTGCCCTGTTTTGTTCAACATTTATTGCCATGGATAAAATTTTGTTCATTTTACCGCTGTTTATTGCATTCAACGGTGCAATGACAGGTTACAGGCTGGTGGAAGCGCTGAAAACCTCGATTGTGAACATCCCTGTTTTTTCATTTGTACTGGGTGTCGGCACGGGTGCACTTACCTTTGTTGCTGTAAATGTTGCCATAAATTTTGCCGGGCCGTTTATGAGGAACGCCATGGCACTCAATATAATTGATTTGTTTATTTATATGGCTGTATCAGGAATTACAAGTTATCTGGGGGCAAAACTGGCTGTCAGATATTTTAATTTATAATTGTCGTGTATGTTTTTAAAAAGGAGAGTCAAATGAAGAAAATTTTTTACCATTTTATTATGATGGCGCTGGTTTTACTATTTGCAGCGTCAGGATCTTTTGCCGGTGACGGCATATC
>JAGLNZ010000123.1 GCA_023139225.1 Desulfobacula sp.
TTGTTTTAGGAGATAAACATCAGTTGTCATCCATACAGGCAGGACCGGTATTCAGTGATATCTGCAGCACAAAAGGATTATCATCCAACATGGTTTTTCTTGAATATAATTTTAGATCAAAGGGAAAACTCGGAATTGAAAATTTGTCAAAAGCAATCAATAGCAATGATGCCCAACATCTTGAAAAAGTATTAACATCCGACCGGTATCCTGATGTTGTGTTTGAAAATCTCAGTGGTAAATCTCTATTAGATACCGCTGTAAATAAGTATATTTTAGAAGGGTATAAACCGTTTATTGCTGCAGACACGGTTGAAGCAGCATTAAATGAACTGGATAATTTTAAAATATTATGCGCCCATAATTCAGGGGAGTACGGAACATTACAAATTAATCATGTATGTGAAAAGATTTTGCGGTTAGACAATAATTTTGATATACAGAAAAAACTTTTTAAAAAGATAATAATGGTTAACGCCAATGACTATAAAAAAAAGTTGTTTAATGGAGATACCGGCATTGTTTTTGAAAAAAATGGAAAGGGTAACGCATTTTTTAAAACTTTAGAGAACAATATAAAACAATATCGTGCCTCAGATCTTCCGGGGTCAGACCTTGCTTTTGCAATAACAATTCACAAGAGTCAGGGATCTGAATTTAAAACGGTTTTAATTATCCTTCCTGATAAATTGTCTCCTGTCATGACGAGACAGTTGCTGTATACGGGAGTGACAAGGGCAAAAACAAAAGTAATTATTGCAGGAAATATAAATATTATTAAAAAGGCCATTAATCTTTCTGTAAAAAGAAACTCGGGTTTATCCATATGCCTGGAAAAAGAAATAATAGACAATAAATAAGAAAGAAAATATTTTGAAAAAAAATCAAACAATTCCCGAATTAATTTGGAAGTTTTTCTGTTCTGTAAAATTGACCGTTTATACACTGGTGCTTCTTGCAGTCACATCAATTATCGGAACTGTTATTCTTCAGAACGGGACTGACCAGGAGTATTTAAGGCTTTATGGTGAAGCTTTTTACAATCTGATTAAAGTATCCGGCATTGATGATATGTATCAGGCTTGGTGGTTTTTATTGTTGCTTGTCATTTTGTGTATCAATATAGTTGTATGCTCAATTGAAAGACTTTCCGTTACCTGGAAAATAATTTTTCCCAAAAAGATCAAGTTTAATCCGGAAAGGTTTAGAAAACTTAAAAATCTTGAGACCTTTACAATTGATAAAGACCTTAAATCCATATCAGGTGACTATGAAAGCTTCTTATCTAAAAGGGTTGGAAACGTTATAAAACAGGAGACTGAATCAGGTACCGTCATGTATGCGGAAAAAGGAAGATGGACAAGGATTGGAGTATATGTAGTCCATTCCAGTATTCTTTTACTTTTAATCGGTGCATTGATCGGAGTGGTCTTTGGGTTTAAGGGCAATTTGCAATTAGATGAGGGCCAGACATCGGATACTGTTTATATCTTTAAAAAAAAAATGTCAAAAAAACTTGATTTTTCCATTAAATGCAATGATTTTTATGT
>JAGLNZ010000124.1 GCA_023139225.1 Desulfobacula sp.
AAAGTTTTACCAAAGATGTCATTGTCAATCATCCGCTCAGATACAAAGGGATCAATATTTTTCAGTCTTCTTACGGTACAGCTAAGCCCGACAGTGCTGTTCTTGATATTATCAGGCTCTCTGATAAGAGTGTTACAAGCTCTAACATGAAAATCGGAGAAGAAATTCAATTGCCTGAAGATCAGGGATTGTTCAAGCTTGAAGGTTTTTTACCCCATTTTGATTTCAGGGGCCATAACCTTGGGGAAGCCTTTATCGGCAAGATAACTCAAAAAGACGGGAACAGTTTTCAAATTGCTCTTCCAATAAAATTTCCTACCTTCGATAAAATGAGGAAGGGTAGCTTTGCCTTTGTTGTAAAAGAATTTGACCAAAAGCATTATACCGGCCTTCAGATTACCAAAGATCCGGGAATCTGGTATGTTTATTCAGGATTTATCCTCATGATTATTGGATGCTGGGTTACTTTTTTCATGTCTCACCAGTCCTATTTTATTAAAATTGAAAGAAATAAAGACAATAGTTCTAAAATAAGTATTTCAGGAACCGCCAATCGAAACAGCCAGGGATTGAAACTTAAAATCAAAAAAATTGTAACAAAATTAAAGGATATGTAATTCTTATGAACAGTTCTTTAGCATTATCTTCGGCAACATTTATTTATGCACTGGCTTCGGTTTTTTATATCGGATCATTTACCTTTAAAAAACAAGTCTTTGCGAAAATAGGCTTTTTTGTTCTTGTCATAGGATTTTTAAGCAATACCGCCGGCATCATTTTAAGATGGATTGAATCCTATCAAATGGGATACGGGCATGCACCCCTTTCCAATATGTATGAGTCTTTGGTGTTTTTTTCCTGGACCATTGCCATCCTTTATATTTTTGTTGAACTTAAATACAAAGAAAGCATTATCGGTGTGTTTGCAACGCCTTTGGTATTTCTTGCCATTGCATATGCTTCTCTTTCTCCTGATGTCAGCAGTAAAATAACACCCTTGATCCCTGCACTTAAAAGTAACTGGCTCATTGCCCATGTGATCACCTGTTTTTTAGGGTATGCCGCCTTTGCCGTGGCCTTTGGGTTCAGCATCATGTATTTTGTAAAACCAAAAGATTCTTCTGCTACAAGCATATTTGCAAAGCTCCCCTCATGGGAACTCATCGATGAATTAACTTATCAGATGGTAGTATTTGGTTTTCTCTTCCTTACCATCGGCATTATTACCGGCGCAGTCTGGGCCAACTCGGCCTGGGGCAAGTACTGGAGCTGGGACCCTAAAGAAACCTGGTCTCTTATTACATGGTTTGTTTATGCCATTTTTATGCATTTAAGAATGATGAAGGGCTGGTCCGGGAGAAACCTTGCCTGGGTATCCATTATCGGTTTTTTGACCGTTATGTTTACTTACTTTGGGGTAAACTATGTGCTCAGTGGACTTCACAGCTATGCTTAACCATGACGGACCATCATTTGCGTTGTCTTAATTTATCTTGACAAGAAAACAAGATATTAATATAGATTAACGCAAATTATGGACGTTATTGCAAGATAGTATAAGATTGCTGTCTGCAAAGAAAATAGTTCGGGTTACAGCCTGTACAGATTGTTGCCTGGATAAAATGGTTAAAGTATCATCAACATTTTAAATTGATGGAGTTTTCATGAGCGAAATAGAAAACAAAGCTGAAAATGGTTCCACGGAGAGTGCAGGGGAATGCACTGCCGGAGACACAAAAGATGATAAAGGTTTAGGACTGGGCATCATCTTTTTTATTGTTGCATTTGTTGTATGCTTCTTGTCCGGTACACTGCTGTTTCCCAAATTACTCTATTCAAAAAAAGAGCAACCTTTTAACTTTGATCACCAGCTTCATGTCTCAGAAGCAGGTGATTGTGATGCATGCCATTCTTTAAGGGAGGACGGCAGCTTTTCCGGTATACCCAAGCTTGAAACATGTCTGGACTGTCATTCTGAAGATGTTTTAGGAGAGACAGAAGATGAAGCAATCTTCGTAGAAGAGTATGTAGCAAAAGAAAAAGAGATCCCCTGGCTTGTCTATTCAAGACAACCGGATTGTGTCTTTTTTTCCCATGCAGCACACACTCAAGCTGGCGGTATGGATTGCGTATCGTGCCATGGTCATATAGGAGATTCCACTTCTTTAAGACCGTATGAAGAAAACAGGATTACAGGCTACAGTCGTGATATCTGGGGTAAAAACATCTTTGGGATAAAAAAACATTCCTGGGATCGTATGAAGATGGATGACTGCGCTGAGTGTCACAAAAAGGAAACAGGCCATAAGGGTTATTGTTTCCAGTGCCACAAGTAAGAAACCTAAAACACAAGACTCCAAAACTTTATAGAGGAATTATTTATGAAAGTTGACAGAAGAAGCTTCTTGGGATTGGGACTTGGCGCAGTTGCGGGTGTTGCAGTTTCCCCTATTGGGATAAAATTGACAGATGATTCTTCCATCTGGACCCAGAACTGGCCATGGACTCCCGTCCCTGTTGACGGAGAAGTAATGTATGAAAGTTCGGTCTGCAGCCTCTGTCCCGGAAGCTGTGGCATAAGCGTCAGGAAGATAGACGACAGACCGGTTAAAATTGAAGGACTGGCTGAGTATCCTGTAAATGACGGCGGTGTCTGCCTCCATGGAATTGCCGGTCTTCAGTATTTATATGATCCTGCAAGAGTAAAAACGCCATTGAAAAAAAATGGTGATAAATTTGAAAAAATATCATGGGATGATGCCATTTCACTTGTTGCAGGCAAACTTTCCGATCTTAGAAAAACAGGATCTCCTGAGAAACTGGCCTGCATTGCAGATAAGGATCAAGGATCGGTTTCCGGGTTGTTTCAACGACTGCTCAAAACATTTGGTTCGCCAAATTTTTATACCATGCCAAGTCTTGAATCCTATCTTGAAGTGACAGCACAAGCTTTGCATGGTGAGGGAAAAACCATAGGCTTTGATCTTGAAAATTCAGATTTTATTTTAAGCTTTGGTGCAGGGATCATCGAGGGTTGGGGATCACCTGTAAACTGCTTTAAAGCAAATGCATCAAGAAAAGAAAGACATGCAAAGCTTTATCAAATTGAGCCGCGGTTATCCAATACCGCTGCCAATGCCGATAAATGGATTCCCATTAAACCCGGAACCGAAGCGGATCTGGCTTTGGGTATTTGCGCGGTCATTTTGAAAAGCAATCTTTTTGACAGCAATGCTACAGCTCGTTTCAGAGGCGGTTTCAATAAATTTGCCGCCATGCTTAAAAAGGATTATTCACCTTCAAAAACAGCGCAAATTACCGGTGTAAAAGCAGCTGACATTGAAAAAATTGCCACATTGTTTGCCAAGGCCAAAATGCCGGTTGCTGTCTTTGGTAAAGGCCGTGGCGATGGCGCCCAAAGTTTAAAAGAGCTTGCTGCGGTTCATACATTGAACTGCCTGGTTGGTAATATCAATAAAAAAGGCGGTGCTTTTGTTCAAC
>JAGLNZ010000125.1 GCA_023139225.1 Desulfobacula sp.
TGTCCATAAAGTTCGGGTACCAGTAATTCACCTGTTTTTGAGTCTTCAATCCGGTCAAGTACCTGTCTTAAAATCCTGAAGCTTGATGCGACAATTCCCGATTTGCCCGAATGAATACTTTGGGTTAAAATATTTGCATCTAACTGGCCAACAATTGCTCCCCTTAAGGATGTTGTAATCCAGATTCTTTTGTAATCACCGCAGCCGGAATCAAGGCAGACTACCAGGCCGGGTGATCCAATGTTTTGTTTGTATTTTTCAAGGTAATATTCCAGGTCAAAACTGCCGCTCTCTTCACATGTTTCAATAAGTATGACACATCTGCCATGGGGGATTTTTTGGGTTTGAAGCGCTTTGATTGCGGTAACAGCAGCAAATAGAGAATATCCGTCGTCAGCGCTTCCTCTTCCGTAAAGCCTGTTGTTTTCAATGACAGGAGTCCAGGGACCTTTATTTTCATCCCACCCCTGGGCAGGGGGTTGTTTGTCCAGGTGTCCGTAGAAAAGGGTGGTCCCTTTATTATCAGGGGCAGCAGCATCAATTTCAATCAAAAGTATGGGGGTTTTTTCTTTATCGGAAATGATCCGGATCAATGAGTGTTCAAGTTCCATATCTTCACACCAGGCTTGTGC
The DNA here is from genome assembly GCA_023139225.1 of Desulfobacula sp. Lineage (GTDB taxonomy): Bacteria > Desulfobacterota > Desulfobacteria > Desulfobacterales > Desulfobacteraceae > Desulfobacula. The sequence goes on from JAGLNZ010000125.1 coordinate 633, forward strand.
AAGTTTCAGAGCATCCAACAAATAACCCGATGCTTTCCAGTCCTGTGCAAAGGCAGGGGAAACAGCCGGAATGGATATGTATTTCATCAAGGCAGGTATGGCAGATTCATCCCATGTTTTTTCAACAAATGTCTTTATTGAATTGATATTCACAATAATTCCCTCTATAATTAATAGTTGCATAAAACAAGATAGAACCTACAAAAAAAAAGGAAAGGTTACAAGAAAATAGATCTTATTTTAATAACCTAATAGTACTTAAATGGGCTCACATATTATAATTGAGTGTAACAATATCAAGCTTGAGGGTGTTTTAAATAAAAATTCTAAGGAAAAGGCCGTCATCATCTGCCATCCCCATCCGCTTTATGGAGGGAATATGGATAATCCTGTGGTGATGACCATTGCGGATTCTTTTTTTGAAAAAGGATTTACAACCTTAAGGTTTAACTTCAGGGGAACCTGTAACAGCACCGGCATGTTTGACAATGGAAACGGGGAACAAGAAGATATCAGGGCTGCCATGTCCTGGCTGACAGAAAATGGTTATAAAAAGATTCACCTTGCCGGATATTCTTTTGGTGCAAGGATGAATGCTTCGGTGGTTTCAAAGGGGTGTGAAATCCAGGATCATATTATGGTGTCACCACCTGTGGGATTTATAAGTTTTGATGATATTAAAAAAATGCCTTCTACAGGTCTGATCGTGACCGGTGCCAATGATGATATTGCTCCGAAAGATCTGGTTCAAGGTCATATCAACCGATGGAAAATTGTTCCTAAGTATGAGATTATTAAAGATTGCGATCATTTTTATTCCGGCTGCCTGGGCAGCCTTAAGACCCTATTGACAAATTATCTGTCATGAAAGATGATCTAGGGTATGGACGGTTTTTTAAAGGTGTGTAAAGAGATTAATGGAAAACCATGATTTTGATTATATTGTTATCGGTTCAGGCTTTGGTGGAAGTGTATCTGCCTTAAGGCTTTCCCAAAAAGGGTACCGGGTGGGGGTGCTTGAAAAGGGAAAAGAATGGAAGACAACAGATTTTCCAAAAACCAACTGGAATATCAGAAAATATTTATGGCTGCCGGCCATCGGGTGTTATGGATATCAGATGCTTACGTTGTTCAAGCATGTCATGATTATTCACGGCGGTGGTGTCGGCGGCGGAAGCTTGGTATATGCAAACCAGCTTCTTATGCCTCCCGATGAAGTGTTTAAAGATCAAGACTGGTGTATTGAGAATGTCAAAGAAACATTGATGCCCTATTATGAAACAGCCAGAAAAATGCTGGGGGTTACTTTAAGCCCTCAGGTGGGAAAGGCTGACATGCTGCTAAAAGAAACGGGCATTGTAATGACAGGGAAAGACACCTTTCATAAAAATGATGTGGGAATTTTTTTCGGTGAACCTGATAAAACAGTTCCTGATCCCTATTTTGGCGGCAAAGGACCGGACCGGACCGGATGTACCTTTTGCGGGGCCTGTATGGTTGGGTGTCCTGTGGGAGCAAAAAATACACTGGATAAAAATTATCTTTATCTGGCCGTGAATGAAGGTGCCAAAATTATCCCCGAAACCACTGTTACAGGTGTGAAGTCCGTGTTTGGCGGATATGAAGTCATCACAAGAAATACCACCGGGTTTTTTAAAAAAGAAAAACGCTATAGGGCCAAAGGTGTTGTTTTTTCAGGCGGTGTTTTAGGCACGGTAAAGCTTTTAAGCAAATGCAAAGATCAGGGCATGCTTCCCAATATTTCCGATGAACTTGGAAATTTTGTGAGAACCAATTCCGAGGCCCTTATCGGTGTTAAATCAAATGATAAAACAACAAACTGGAATGATCAGATTGCCATAACATCGGGGATTTACCCGGATGATACCACCCATATTGAAATTGTGAGATATAATAAAGGATCTGATGTCCTTTTAAATCTTTTAACCATCATGTCGGGTGGTGGCGGTAAGATTCCACGAGTGATAAGGTTCCTGGGAAATATTGTTAAACACCCATTAAGATTTATCCGGTTATTATGGCCTCTTGGGAAGGCGGCAACCATGTCTGTTCTATTGGTCATGCAAACGGATAAAAATCATTTAAAATTGAAATACAGGCCAAGATGGTGGCGGTTTGGCGGTAAATCCCTCAATTCCGAAATACCAAAAGGGTTTGAAAGATCCCCCAGCTTTATCCCGGTTGCCAATGAAACAGCCAGGATTCTGGCAAAGAAAATGGACGGGATTCCATTAAGTTCATTTCCGGAGGTTGTTTTAAATACATCAACAACCGCACATATTTTAGGAGGGTGCTGCATGGGTGATTCACCAAAAGATGGTGTTGTCTCCAATAAAGGGGAATTGTTTAATTATCCCAATCTTTATGTGGCTGACGGATCAGTTGTTTCAGCCAATCTTGGCGTGAATCCAAGCCTTACCATCACGGCCCTCTCAGAACATATTATGTCAAAAATTGCTAAGAAAGGATGATATAAATGAAGATAAAATTTAGAATTGAAGGGATACCAGCCCTTTATAAACTCATGAAAAAAAAGAAAAAACTCGATTTTATTTTTCAGGGAAGTACCCTGCAGGATCTGGTAAATGGGTTGATAAGTAAATTCGGCCCTAGTGTTAAAAATATCCTATTAGACAAAAAAGATGAAATTGATATTGAATACCGGGTGGTTGTCAATATGTCCAAATACCTTTCCTATGGTGAAAGGATGGATGAACCATTGAACGAAGGCGATACCGTTCATTTGATGACGGTTGGCTGAGGTTAATTATTGATCGCAGTCAGTCTGACTGCAAAAAA
>JAGLNZ010000126.1 GCA_023139225.1 Desulfobacula sp.
GCATAAAAAGATTTTATGGATGGCATATCTGCGTCTATATCACCGGAAGGGGTGAATACCGGGCCGATTCCAATAATTTTTCGTTTATAATCAATGAATCCGCAGACGATTGGAACCTTAGCCTTGCAGGCTATATGATAGAATCCCGTCTTCCATGTTGTGACTTTTTCCCTGGTGCCGGAGGGTGCTATGGTGATAATCAGCTTTTTCGATTGTTCAAAAGCTTTGGCCATGGATTGCACAATATTGCTTTTTCCCGACCGGTCAATGGGGATGCCGCCAAGCCGTTTTAACAGCCACTTAAACGGCCATTTAAACATGGTATGTTTTCCCATCCAGTGAACAGAGATTTTGAATTTAAAAATAATTAATAAAAAAAATACAAAATCCCAGTTGGATGAATGCGGTGCGGCAATCATGACAAATTTTTTGATATCCGGGATTTTCCCTTTAGTCTTCCATCCCGGGATAAAAAGGCAAAAAGTTGCAAACCAGTAGAAAATCGGACGCAATATGCAATTATTTAATAAGGTCGGATTCAATGCATTCCTTCTATCAAACCAAAGAATTAAAGTAAAAGCTTGAATATAAACAAATGTCAGTCCAAGTAAATGGCTGGTTCAGGATTTTACAATATTAATACAAAGAGCACCAGAATGATTTGATCCGCATAGACCAGAATGAAGGACTGTGAATTGTTTTTAGCGCCTTTACCATCTGAGAGATCTTAGTTTGATCCAATCGCACTTCACCATAAATTTCAAGATGAAATGCATGGACAATGGTCCTGATTTCATTTTCAAGGGGGACAAATTGCTGCTGAAGTCTTTTTGCATATTCTACAGGCGTTTCGTTCTGTAATTTGGGCATGCCGCTTTTCCGGCCCCAGGCGGTAAGTTTTACAAATCCTTTTTCAGCATCCTCAATTTTTTCAGTAAAGGCCAAAAATGCAATTTTAAAGGAGTTGAACAAAAAGATTAACCAGCATATCAACCGGGAAAACAATACGCCCTTTTTTTTGTCAACAGGTTCCAATGGTTGTTTTGACATCAGGAATTTGAAAATCATATAGGCAATATAGCCGATTATAAGCACACAGATTAAAAAAAAGATCGCCAGAAAGCCGGAAAAAAAAAGATGATCTGTCCAGCCGGTCTGACCGGGCATCAGTGTGAAATTCGGGTCCGGTATATTCTGATTTTGCGGGGAAATCCGATGATCTCCCGGATGGCTTCGTGGGGAAAAAATAAATTTCAGAATTGCAATAAGATAAGGGCTTAACGGACCTGCCGCCTGTTTTAAAATGACATATCCTGTTTCTGCAAAAGATGTCAAAAGGGGAAGCAGAATAAAAACTGTGCCGATACCGCAGAACAGCAGAACAATGAAAACAGTGATTAATACGCCATATGCACGAAACCCTTTTAGATAATATTTTTTCCTGGTTCCCGTGTTACGGGAAAGGAACACAGCAGTAAGACCGAAAAAAAAGTAAATCCACATGCTATAAAGGGTTAAGGATTCCTGCACCAGTATTCCCGCTTTAAACCGGATCAGCAGTTTTATCAATAAAAGTAAAAATAAAAAAGCAATACCCAGATCAAAATAATTACAAATGGTTTTATACGACATTTGTCTGACGGATAATTTTGCGCCCTTATACCAAAAAAGACAAATCATGCCTGCAATCAGGATTGTTTTATACCATTCATAGGGTGTACTGGGACACATCCAACCGGTGTTTGCAAATAATGCAGCAGATATCATAAGGCCCGGCCCCAGAATATGCCCAAGCACCAGCCATATGCGGCGATATCTTTTTGTCCTGAAAAAATAAGATATGAATAATGCCATGAAAAAAGCTGCACAGGCCTTACCCAGTGGAAATGCAGCCTGTGTTGTGGAAACAGCCAGAAAATTGGCCCAGGCACACAGCCAGCACAGCTCCATGCCGCAGCAGGCTGATACAAGGCGTTTATGGGTGTTATGCGACAATGGCCGTCCTTTTTTTATAGGCAGATTGAATCTATCTGTTGGATAGTGTTTGAAATCAAGGCGTTTTCGTCTTTGGTATCATCGGTAGTGCTGACAAAGTATTTTACCGGTATCCTTTTACGGGAATAAAATTGTTTCATTCTTACAATGGATGAATCAAAGGCGTAGGAGCAGAAAATACAGTTTATTCCCCATAATACACTGATATGCTGATGAAAAATATCTAAAAGTCCGCTGTCTGGTATCATATCCATTCTGGCTATGGTTTCAAGTATCCTTGAAAGGTTTTGACGATTTCTGCTTAAAGGGATAAAGCCGGGCTTTCCTCCCTTAATGACCGCATTAGTCATAAATCCCACAGCATTGCCCTTGCTTTCAAAGTAAACAGCCATGGAGGCTGCGGCTTCAAGCATATGTTCAAAATCATTTTTAGCCTGGTGGGTATGAAACAGGTCCACGTCAACCACGATCAGTATTTTTTCCTGGACCGATGGCTCGCACACTTTTTCCTGGAGTTTGTCATACCTGGCACTGGCTTTCCAGTGGATGAATTTGGCTGGTGTAAAATTTTGATATTCCCGTGTACCGATGATATACACCGGGTCCTGCACCGGACTTTGCGCACCCGGAATACCAAAAAAATAATGCTCGGGCATTGAAAATGGTCTGATGGAAATGATTTTCGGGTAAACAATGACGTCAACCGTATCCTGCCAGATTTTTTGTCTTGGGAAAAAATCGAAAAGATCAGCAACGATAATGTGGGGATGACCGATATTGAAACATCCCCTGTGCATCGCTTTGAGGCTCCAGGAGAATGTTGTTTTCTGGAACCATAAAAGAAAATTGTTTTCACAGGTTGGAGTGTCTGAAATAAAGTACGATTCATCAATCGGAACTCTAACCTGAAGCCACACTGGCAGCAGTTTACTATTCATTACAGTGATCTTGAAAGTTATTTTTTCTTCTGGAAAAATTTTGTGTGTATCAATTTTTGCTTCAATGGTCATTTTTGAAAAAGCAAACCGGCTCCAGAGTTTTGTAAAGGCAATTATACCCAGAACCAATAGAATCAGCACCGTCATCTGGGTTTGATGGTTTAAAAGGGAAATAAAAAGAAAAATCAGAGCAAACAGGATAATCAGGGGTGCTGTGAAAATCGTTGTCATATGGGTTTGGATGGGGCGATCAGAAATCATGGACATGCTTATCCAATGGCCCCAACAGGAATCGGTGCCTGATTAAGAATGTCCGTTAAAATTTGGTCTGGTTTTTCACCGCGCAACCGTTCATTTTCATTTAAAATCAACCGGTGGGCCAGTACCGATTGAACTAAAGCCTTTACATCATCCGGCAGGGTAAAGTCACGTCCATCCAGTGCGGCCAGTGCCTGTGCCGACCGCATGAGTGCCATGGATCCCCTGGGGCTTGCGCCGAATTTGATCATCTTATGGCTCCGCGTGGCCTGGACAATGTTGGTGATGTATTTTCTGACAGGCTTGGACACAATAATTTTTTTTCTTTCTTGTTGAAGTGTGAAAATTTGTTCCGGTGTTGCCACAGATTTGAGGGATGAAAACGGATCAAAAAGCTGAAACCGTTTAAGGATTTCCATTTCCTCTTTTTCATCAGGATAACCAATGTCTATTTTTAACAGGAACCGGTCGAGCTGGGCCTCCGGCAATGGAAATGTGCCTTCAAGTTCCACGGGATTCTGTGTGGCAATGACAAAAAAAGGAACGGGTAAAAGAAATGTTTCTCCATCAACAGTTACCTGCCGTTCTTCCATGCTTTCCAGCAGGCTGGATTGGGTTCGAGGAACGGTTCGGTTTATTTCATCGGCCAAAAGGATATTGGCCATAACAGGCCCCTGCTGAAATTTAAACCGGCCTTCATTCTGAAGATATATATTAAACCCGGTAATATCTGATGGCAGCAGGTCCGGGGTAAACTGGATTCTTTTATAAGATCCCCCGATAGATGCGGCAAGTGATCTTGCCAGCAGGGTTTTCCCCACACCAGGCACGTCTTCCAGAAGGGCATGCCCGTCTGCCAGAAGTGCAACAAGCATTAATTTTACAGCTTCCCGCTTTCCCACGATCACCCGGGATATATTATCCATGATCTTGAAGCAGATACTAAAATCCAAATCAGTCCCTCCTTTTCACCAGTGAAGTCCTTTTGAGAAAAATTATAGTAATGATTATTCTTTTTTATTTCAAGCCCAAAACATTGATATGGAATAATCTGAATATTTTTTACAATGTTCATTTGTTGATTATTTCATATAAGGAAATAGAATTTAGACAAGCGAAATATTAGCTGTCTGTTTGCCCTGAGAATATTAAAATAGCTGACGGGTTTAAAAAAAAATTAAAATAAGGCAAATTGGGATAAAAAGTTTACAAAATAAGCTAAAATTAGGAGATATGCTTTCGATAGTTATTAAAAAATTGAAATTTTCCTTATAAAATTAAAAAAAATACTTGACAAGGATTTATGGATTCGATTAATCTTAAAAAAATAGAACATGCGATATTTTATTTAGTTTCTATTTTTTCAAAGTATTACAAATTATTAAATAGCTATATATAAGGAGGGAACCATGCCAATCAAAGAAAATACTCTTATTATTGACGGTTATACATTAACAATTGAAGAATTGATAAAAGCCGGGAATGATCTTTCCATAAAAGTTGAAGTTGATGATAAAAACTGGCCAAAGATTCGTGAGTGCAGGCAACTTGTGGAAAAATGGGCCAATGAAGAGCGGTGTATCTATGGTGTGAATACAAGCTGTGGCGGTCTTGTTGATTATCTTCTGCCCAAGGAAAGGGATAATGATTTCCAGAAAAACCTTGTAAGAAGCATCACCACCCAGGTTGGCAGGCCATTTGAAGATACACTTGTCAGAACCTTTATGATTGCCAGGGCCAATTCTCTTTGCCGCGGTTTTTCCGGTATTAAAGAAGAAAACCTCAGAATTTACCTTGATATGATAAATAAAAAAGTATTTCCCCTTGTCCCAAGAAAAGGCTCCCTCGGTACCAGCGGTGACTTAGGACCTCTTGGATGTATTGCAAGCGTTGCCTTTGGTGAATGGAAAGCAAGGTTTGAAGGGAAAGTCCTGCCGGGCAAAGAAGCAATGGAAAAAGCAGGAATAAAACTGATGCACCTGAATGCAAAAGAAGGTCTGTCTCTGATAAATGGAACTTCCGGTATGGTGGGGCTTGCATGTACTGTTATTTGCGAAGCCACCAATACATTGAAAAATTCAGATATAATAGCCGCCTTTGCCATTGAAACTTTAATGGGTAGATTTAATCCTTTTGATCCAATAGTTCACGAACAAAAATACCATCCCGGCCAGTATGCAACTGCAATGAACTTGACCAAACTTCTTAAAGGAAGCAACTTGGCAATTGATGAGCTGGAACTCTCTATAAAATTACAGTCAACACTAAAGCAGCACAAAGGTGTTTCCGTGGCAGATATCCCGGTTGAAGATGCATACTCTATCCGCTGCACGCCACAGTTTGTAGGGCCGACAAAAGATTCCCTGCAAAACGCCCATGACGTTCTTTTAAGGGAACTTAATTCAAGTAATGACAATCCACTGATTTTTACGGAGTTGGATACATTTTTCCATAATGGTCATTTCCATGGTCAACCCATCTCCTTTGCAATGGACTGTCTTGGAATCGCCATGGTCAATATTGGTGTTGTAAGTGACAGAAGAGTTGACAGGTTCATGGATGAAGCCCACAGCACAGGACTTCCCCCCTTCTTGTGTAAAGAAGACACAGGCGTCAGGATGGGGCTTATGGGCGGACAGTTCATGACAACATCACTTGTTGCGGAAAACAGAACTCTTGCAGTTCCCGCCTCCATCCAGTCTATTACATCCACTGCTGATTTTCAGGATATTGTCAGTTTTGGTTTGATTGCAGGAAGAAAAACAAGAAAAATTGTTGAGAATACCAATCATATTCTTTCTTTTGAATTGCTTTGCGCAGCCCAGGCAGCAGATCAAAGGGGAATTGACAGGCTCAGTCCTGCAGGTAAGATCATGCACAAGGCTGTTCGTGAAACCCTTGATTACATGGACAAAGACAAGGTCTATATTGATGATCTTGAAGATCTTAAGGCAAGAATTGAATCAGGCGAATTTGTTGAAAAAATAGAAAATGAACTTGGCGAACTTCTGATTGTTCATAA
>JAGLNZ010000127.1 GCA_023139225.1 Desulfobacula sp.
CCAACCATGAGTGATTACCTTCCCATAACTCCTGACCAGATTGTGGAAGATGCAGTAAAAGCCCATGAGGCCGGTGCTGCCATTGCTCATATTCATGTAAGAAATCCTGAAAACGGATTGCCGGTCTCAGATCCGGAACTTTTCATGGAAGTATGTTCAAAGATTAAAGCCAGATGTAATATTATACTGCTTCCCACCACAGGCGGCGGCATGAATCAGACCACGGAAGAAAAACTGATCCCCATCAAGCAACTGGAGCCGGAAATGTGTTCTTTTGATCCTGCTCCCTTTAACTTTGGTATTTTTCAGATAGCAGGCCGCTTTAAAGAGTATAAATATGAATGGGAAAAAGAATATCTTGAACTGTGCAAAAATGTAACTTTCAGGCCAACATTTAATGATGACATGATTTATGGTAAAACTTTTCTTGAAATTGATACCAAGCCTGAAATCGAAATCTATGAACTGGGACATGTCAGTTATGTGTCCTGGCTTTTGGAAGAAAATCTTTTGAAACCGCCGGTTCATCTGCAATTTGTGTTCGGTCCCATGGTGGGATGGATGGTACCGTCGGTCAAGCACCTGGTTCTGATTTATGATGAGGCAAAGGAAGTTCTTGGCAAAGAAAATTTCACATGGTCGGTTGCTGCCGGTGGAAGATTTCAGATTCCTATCACTACAACTGCCATGGCAATGGGTGCACAAAATGTAAGGATCGGGTTGGAAGATTCTATCTATGCAGGAAAAGGAATCCTGGCAAAAGCAAGCGCTGATCAGGTGAACATGATAAAACGGATTGCCAAGGAAATGAGCCTTGAACCTGCCACCTCTGATGAGGCAAGACAAATTCTTGGGTTAAAAGGACTTGATAAAGTGAATTTTTAGCTTTATCTGGTGTCTATATAGATATAAAGAATTTTAAAAGGAGATTTTTGGTTTAAAAATATAATTAATTATTAACAAAGGAGGGCATCGTTGAATTATTCAGGTTACGCTTCAATTCATGCTCGGCATATTCCCGACAAGGTTTGTCTGATCGAACGAACCCCGGAAACGGGTCAAAGACGGACCTTTACCTGGAAGGAATTTAATGACGAGATTAATCGAACAGCGAATTTTTTGGCAAAAGAGCTGGGGGTAAAGCATGGAGATTTTGTCATGCACCTTCAGAAAGATTCACTGGAATGGCTCGTGACGTATTTTGCCATCATACGTATAGGCGCAGTCGTTGTACCATTAAACTTCCGGTTTGAAAGCTCTGATGTATTGTATGCAGCAGAAGTCTCTAGTCCTGATGTCTTTATTATTGGTTCAGAATTTTTAGGAGTTGTTCAGCCTGCTCAAAAAGATCTTACCACCATTAAAAGCTATATTTGTATTGGCGATGATGTCCCTGATGACATGATTAATTTCAAAACCGTGCAAAAGTATGAAGACACATCTGATGCACTGGTTGAAGTTGAAAGGGACCATTCTCTTGCCATGATGTTCACTTCCGGTACAACAGGGAAACCCAAACCCGTACTTCACACCCATTTTTCCATTAATAATACAGCCATTGGGAACGGAATGACCTATTTCGTTCAAAAAGATGATAATTATTTATTCTTTTTACCTTTATACCACAGCGGCACCATGTTTTTATGGGCACCCTTTTATGCCACCGGAGCTCAAGGAACGATCATCAGGGATTTCAGGGACCCCAAATGGATCATTGAAGCCGTTGCCGAGGAAAAATGCACGGATGTGCTCTTTGTTGTGCCCATTGGAATTGCATTGCTGAATGCCATAGACAAAGGGGATGTTAATCTTTCTGACTATGATCTGTCTTCATGGAAATATATGGAGATCGGTGCGCAGCCCGTACCATTTGATATCATGAAGCTCCTTGTGGAAAAGCTGCCCTGCGCAGTATCTAATATCTATGGCATTACCGAGGGTGGCGGCGGTGGATTGTTCAACCTGTATCCGGAAGATGCTCTTTCAAGACCCGGTTCCATTGGCAAACCGACTTTTGGTGTTGAAGCCAAAATAGTTGACCCTACAGGAGAAGAACTTCCTGATGAATCGGTTGGTGAGCTTATCTTCAGGACATCCAGAATGATGCGCGAATATTATTCCAATCCTGAAAAAACTCAAGAAGCATTAAAAAACGGTTGGCTTTACACCGGAGATTTATTAAAAAAGGACAAGGATGGGTATTTTTACATTGTTGATCGAATGAAAGATATGGTTACCAGTGGTGGTGAAAATATTTTCCCGGTTGAAATCGAAGATGCACTGATGGACCACCCGGATATTGATGATGTCGCATGTATCGGTTTTCCGGATGACAGGCTGGTGGAGATTGTTCTTGCAATTGTTCAACTCAAAGAAGGAAGACAATTGAGTGAAGAAGAAGTCCTTGAATTTGCAAAATCAAAACTCTCTCTTTACAAAGTGCCGCGTAAGATTGTTTTTGATCAGGTTCCCAGAAATCCTACCGGGAAACTGATGAAACCCCAACTTCGGGAAAAATTTACCGGCCGAAAGGAGGCATTTAAAAAACTGGATTGAAAAATCTTTTTTGAACTTGACTTGCCATTGACCTGTAAATACGTTACGTCACCATTGAGCGCGACTAGTAAAAAAAGTTAGTTGGATTCCAAAAGTTGAAACAGGTGCAAAGCTTTTTATAAAGCCTGTACCATAAATTTATAAACTTAATTTTTTAGGAAAGGAACTAAATCATGAAACTTCGAACATTTTTAGTATTGTTGCTTGTATTATTGGTTGGATCATTTATGTTTACCTCCCCTGTTTTTGCAAAGAAAAAACCCTCGCTTGACAGGTGGAAACCGGATTTTGATCCCAAAGGCGCAAAATACAAATGCATTGTATCAAATGTTTCAACACCAGCTCTAGTAGGAACCTTTGCGGGTTTTGAGATCAGGGATGAACTTTGGAAAAGAACCAATGGTCAGATTTATATCGACTATAAACCGTATTCTATTCTTGGTGGTGAAGTGGAAGTAATGAATATGGTTCAAATGGGTGCTGTTCAGGGGATGAGTGTCTCTTCAGTTGCCTCAACAAACCTGGGACCAAGATTTGGATTGGCAAATTTGCCTTTCCTTATAGATTCTTTTGAGAAAGTTGATAAATTTGCTTCCAATAAAAAACTTTTCAACCATTTTTTAAATGCAATGGGTCATCAAGGCATTACCGGTTTGGATATTACCGGTTATGGAAACTATGGTTGGGCCACTACAATACCTGTAGCAACTATTGCTGATACGAAAAAGGTTAAATTTAGGATTGCAGAAGCCGCTGTTAACCAGTTAAGTTATAAAAGCTGGGGAATCAACCCTGTTCCAATGCCCTGGTCTGATGTCCCGGTTGCTTTAAAACAAGGTGTTATCACAGGTATGGATCATACACTGGCTGTTTGTTATTTAACCAAGAAATTTGAAGTAGCAAAATATTTTACTCAATTAAATTATGCCCAGGGACTTTTTATCTGGATTTTTAACACTGCATGGCTTAACAAACTTCCGTCAGATCTAAGAGAAACCTTTGTTTCGACTGTCCATGATGTATGTGCGGAAAATAGGAAAAGAACCCCTCAATGGGAACTTGACCAGATTGAAGCTGCAAAAACAAAATCCGGAGTTGAATTTTTCCAATTGCCGGCAGCAGACATGGCTTCTTTGAAAACAAAGAGCCAGGCGGTTTATGATAAATATGCAGGGGAAATTAATAAAATTTATCCGGGGGACACATATAAACCTAAAAATTTCTTAAAAGAAGTACAGGCCTTTTTGAATTAAATTAGGTTAAACTAAATTAATATTAATTATTGATCAATAAAATTAGGACTTGGTTTATGCTTGGGAAAATCTTAAAGAAACTTGATACGATTATAACGAATATTGAAGAGTGGACACTTTTTATCATTGTTATGACGGCATTAATATCACTTTTTGCCAATGTGGTTCTGAGATACGGATTTAATTATACCCTTGCCTGGAGTGAGGAACTGGTTCGTATCGTAATTATTTATTCAACTTTTATCGGAGCCAGTGTGGCAGTCAAGCAACGGGCAATGATAAGAATTGATGCCGTTGTACAGATTTTCCCCAAGCTTAAATCAGGGTTGACTTTTTATACCAATTTTTTAATGCTCGTTTGGGCCGGCATGATTGGTTATTATGGCTACAAAATGACTGTTCTTCAATATACTACCCAGCAAAAAACAATTTGCATGGAGATTCCGTTGGTTATTATTTATACCATAATGCCTGTAATGGGCATTATGGTCTTTATCAGAACTGTTCAGGTGATGATTCAGGACTTCCAATCAAAATAAAAAGGAAATACCATGCAGATTAGTGATTTGATTATTTTAGGTATTCTTTTAGGTTGTATGGCAACTTACGTGCCGGTTTTTTTAAGCCTTTTTTTTACAGCAACATTTGGCTTTATGATTTTTTTGGACATGCCCCTGGCACTCCTGGCACAAACCCTTTTTAGAAGTCTTGATAATTTTGCCCTTGTAGTTGTCTTGTTTTTCATTCTTTGCGGCAACATCATGAGTAAAGGAAAGACGGTTGAAAAATTGATCAATCTGGCCAATGCCATTGTCAGCTGGCTGCCGGGCGGTCTTGGTATGGCAGGTGTTATCGGCTGCGGTCTGTTTGGTGCCATATCCGGATCTACGGTTGCCACAGTGGTTGCTCTTGGCGGATTCATGATTCCGGCCCTTATCAAGAACGGCTACGATGAGGACTACACCCTGGGTCTTATGACCACCTCTCCAAACCTTGGAGTTATTATTCCGCCAAGTATCAGCATGATTTTTTACTCCATGATCAGCAATGTTTCCCTTGAAGGATTGTTTATTACAGGGTTTATTCCGGGGCTTTTGATTATTGGCTGTGTATGCCTCTATACCTGGCTGAAATACCGGAATAAATCGGAGATTACCAGATTGCCCGCTCCTGATTTTAAACAGCTGTATGTTATTCTAAAGGAAGGATTCTGGGCAGTCATGCTCATTGTTATTATTTTCGGCGGTATTTTTTCGGGCATGTTTACAGCCAATGAAGCAGCAGTTGTGGCAAGTGTTTATGCTTTTTTTGTTGAACTTTTTATTTACAGGTCCATGGGGTTTAAAGAGGTAAAAGAAATAACGATAAGTTCTGCCGTAACCAGTGCAACCTTGCTTTTGATTGTCGCATCAGCCACGTGTTTCGGCAGATATCTGACCTTTGAGAATATTCCCAACAGGGTTGCGGAAATTGTTGTGGCAAGCATTCAATCACCCATTGTCTTTTTACTGGCCATGAATGTTCTGCTGCTCATTATCGGCATGTTCATGGATATTATTTCTGCAACGTTGATCCTGGGGCCGGTATTTATTCCATTGCTTGGTCCCTTTAATGTTGATCCCATGCATTTCGGGCTCATCATGACCGTCAACCTTGCTATAGGATACTGCACACCGCCTATGGGGGTGAGCTTGTTTATTACCGGAGCGCTGGCAAAAAGGGATATTATTTTTGTTTCAAAGGCTGTAATGCCGTTTTTAGCAATCCAGATCGGGGTACTTTTCTTTTTGACATACTTCCCCGAAGTTGTCCTCTTTTTGCCCAGGCTTTTTGGATACTTATAAAAAAAAGACTTAAGATTAATACCAACAGTCTAACAAAACAGCCGGAATTCAAAAGAAGTTGA
>JAGLNZ010000128.1 GCA_023139225.1 Desulfobacula sp.
ATTATGATATCTATTTAACTCAAAGTCAAGATATATATATTTTACAAAACAATCAAATGAGAATTTTAAGCTATCAAGCCTTGTCAACAGTTTCAAAATCAGAACCAGTGTTTCTCACGGTTTTGCAGCGTTTAGGGCTGCATCATCTGTTCTTCATATAAGTCTCAATTGTCTCTTTGTGTTTGGCTACATATTCGCAGCTTGGCTCTTTACCACACTTCCTGCATTTTGAGTCGTAGGCGGAATTAATACTCCCGCACTGTGGGCAACTATAGTTGTTCTGAATGCTCTTAAGCCAGTGCTTACAGCCAAATATCTTGATATGCTCAAGGTCATCCCAAAGCTCGATCCTATGAGGCATTTCAAATTGAAACTGTTTTAGATCACTGCATGGATACTCCGCACATTCATTACAAAAATCAATACCTCGTTCAGCAGCGCAGGAGAACATTTTGCAGTTTTCACAATAAGGTCCTCTTTTAGTCGAACGGCATCCATAGCACTTGGCAGCTTCTTCTGATATATGAAATTGTTTTGCTATCCTCAGAAGCCTTGCCGGATCTTCATTAGTGCCGATGAACAAAGAACATGCTTCACAGTAAAGACCGCACACAGCGGCCAATGTTTTATTCAATTCTTCAATGTGATTTTTTTCTTTTTGCATGCTAATCTTTTTATTAACCGGCACCTGCTATTTGCTATTTGATTTTCAGTAAATGTTTAACTTTGAACATGCTACGGCTTGACCGTAGCATGTTCGTTGTTGTGTCTCTATCTATAAATTGGGGACATTCTCTTTACGGCTGAAATAATCAATTGCTGATTGCCCATCTAATGGTCCCCCATGCCCTGCATAAATTTTAACCGGTTTTATATTCATGACTTGAGCTATACTCTTTTGAGCCGCATCAAGATCGGAATACCAGTGATGATAACGAGGGCGTCCTGGTTGAAAAAGTCCGAGAAGGCGACCGCCCCCTAAAAGATCTCCAGCAATGACTTCACCATTGTCGAGAATGATGGAAATTGATCCCGGTGTATGACCTGGAGTCGCAATAGCTTTACCGTCAATACCATAAGGATGTAAATCCAACGCATCATCAATCAAAATATCGATCTCACAAGGTTGATGTCCATCTCTAACAATTGGTGATAAAATTTTTCCTAACCAGTTGATTGGAATAATTGGAGCATTTTTTCTTTCCAAAAACGTCTGGGATTCTGACCGATGGATGGCAACGAGTGCATTCGATTTTTGTTTTAGGGTTGCTGTACATCCGCAATGGTCAATATGGATATGGGTATGTAGAATGAGAGATAAATCCGAGACCTGCTTACCAGCATCGGATATTGAATTTAAAATAGTTTTTTCATCTTCTGGGCATCCAGTGTCAACTAAAACCATTTTCCGGCCTAAAATCAGGAATGCATTTGACCATCTCAAACCGATTTGTTTCACCTGAGTCATATCCCCTCCCTAATTTTTTCCTATTTTCTATACCATAACGCCAGAATCTACGGTGAAATCCGTAGCATTCTATTGTTGAGATAAATTTAAAATTGATTTTAGCTTTTCAGTTGCTGTAATTCTCTTTTTGGGTTCCATTCTTAATATATTTTCAACCTTCCACTTGATGGCTGGTAGGTTTTCAAGACCTGAAATTGAAAGCAAACTGAAATCAGGATTCCCCATTTTAACAGACAATAGAAATTTTTTCTCATTCCCTGACAGTTTGCTTAATATTAAACCGGGTAACTCTTTACCTATCTTTTCTAGTTCCTGATAGCTGGCTTCTATCGATGACATACCTTTAAATTCATTTTCATATGCTTGCCTGAAATCTTGAAAATTGGGTAAAAGCAATTCTGACATCGGTCGATTATGACTGGCGAGATATACAACAAATGCCTGGCAGATCTCTTCATTTAGGTGGCCCATCTCTGACAGGAGCTTAATATCAAACAAATCCCGAGGATGCTGACGATCCAAAGCAGCACATATTTTACCACCATAAAGATCTGCAAATGAGAGTACCGGCACCTCCATTTCTATTTTGAATATTTCACATGCTTTTATACATAATGGTTTGTAAACCAGTGGATAACAGCTCCCTCTCAAAATCAAATTCGGTTCTATTTTAACCAGACAGCCTTCGCTGTTAATAATCAATTTGTATACGTAATCCGTATTTTTTATCTTTAATTTTTGAATTTGACACCGGGGAAATAATCTTTTGATACTATCTGAAATTCGGCCCAGTGAATTTGTAATATTTTTTAAAGTTTCATCCCTTGGTTTAATTGGAAGAAATGTTAAGTCAATATCAACAGATAAGCGAGGCATATTCAAATGAAAAAAATTTAAAGCAGTTCCGCCTTTTAGGGCAAAATCTTTTTCCTGCCCCACTATTGGAAGAACTGACAACATTAACTTAGCCTGATCAAAATATCTTTTTATTTTCATGGGATATCCGCTAAACCGATAGTCTTTTTTTCATCAGGGACTGTTATTTGATATTTTTTATTGAGAATCCCATTAGCTGCAACCTGTCGTTTACCTTTTCCCAAGTCAATATTTTTTATATCCAATTTCTGAAACCAGGGCATGTCATACAGATCCGCAAA
>JAGLNZ010000129.1 GCA_023139225.1 Desulfobacula sp.
CAATGATAATAGCGCCTCCATAAAATGTCCTGCCTCTTCAAATGAATGGTAATTAGGAACCAGAGCACACACTTCAATCATGGAGCGCTCGGGTGTAGAACCTTTTATTTCATAATTGCCCTGATTAAAATCCATTAATCCAGCATCTGATTGAAATTGAAAAATATTTAAATTTTTAAACCTCAATTCATCTTCCCATGGATATTTCATAAACCACGTTGGCAGTCGAATTTTTCCCGATGCAAAAAGATAAATTTTTGCTGTTCGTCCCATTTGAATATTGTGTCCGAATCCAGATAATTCCAAGGCTGTTTTCCCACCAACATGGACGGAGAGACTTAATTGATTCTGAACAGCATATAATCCCCCTCGCCAATCTACAGAATCCCCATATTGAATATATGCGCCACTTCCTATTTTAGTTACCCAAGGTGCTTTCTGATAATAATCCAATAATTGCTGATATCCGCCATGGTTTCGAAACCACTTCAGCGTACCCACTGTTCCTTTGGGCCAGTTAGTAAGAATTCGGTTTAATATGTTTCTGTTTTCACCAGTCATGTTTGTGATTATAAGCCAAAGTCAAACTAAACGCAAACAATTAGTTTAAAATTGTTGCAATTTAACAAGTTATATTTGTGATTTTTGAATATATTTGTCATATTAACGGCGGCGTTCAGCCGCCGAGAACATGAAAATCACCGGTGAAATCCGGTGCATTTTTTTTGTTTTATAACTGCTAAAAATGGCTTAACTTGGTCTCCAGTTTTTTGGGGTAGGATCAGCCTTCCTCTTGAAAAAAATCATCAAAACTACTTCCAATATGTTTATCTTTAATCCTCCTGGCCTTAATCTACTCAGTATAAATCTGCAAGGTAACAGGCTTGCCAAGGTTCATGTTTTTGAAGGGGGCTACCATGAGAAAATATTTTTTCCCTATTGGTAAAACCTCCTTGAAACCCTTATAGAGCTGCCCCTCCCTGTAGTTTTCATCCACCTTCTTACCCTGATCATCATAGAGGACGAAATAGACTGGAGCTTGTTCCATGGTGGTGCATTTAACAACATGCTTGGCATCTTTTTCCGTAGTAAAAACCACAGTAAAAGGCTCCTTGGTGATTGTTCCGGTAACAGCCCCCCGATCAGGAAAGGCTATGAGGATCACCTCTTTTTTATCCTTCTTCTTGCCCTTACCAGCCTTGGCGCTTGATATCTTCTTTTGTTTTTTCGAGAATGGCTTCTTGGCCGGTGCCGGCAGAACATTATCCGGGTGAGCAGCGTAACTTTGCACCATATTGAGCTGTTCCATGGTGGTCTGGTACTGATCGGCAAAATTGATATCAGCGAGCAACCATGCGCCGTCCTGTTTAAAAAACAGGGCCATAAACTCGTTTTCGGTCGACTTTTTCTCTCCCTGAATATTGGCCAGAGTGGTTTTAACCTGATATCGTGTAAGGCCAGTCGTTCCACTAGGGGAAATAGAAATTTCCTGCACCTGTACTTTATAATCCTTGAGATCATACATCTGCCAAAGCTGAATGGCTGTACCGATTCGTTCAGCCATATTTTCCTTGCTGGCAAAGAGAAACAAATCAGCATAACTTTTGATATCTTCCTGCTGGCTTGCCTTATAGTAAAGGTTAATTATTCTTACCAACTCATTTGCATCCTTTTTGTTGCCGCCGCTCAGTTCATAGGCCTGCCCCGAGGAGGCCAACAAAAAGAAGATGCTCACCAAGACAAAGACTTTTATTCCGCGCTTCATTATTTGCCCTCCGGATGGCTGGAGTAATAGAGAACATCAACAAGCAGAGGTTCGACATCGCTTCTGTTCCCGGCCTTATCAACTGCCTGTACCAGCAGAGTCACCTTACGGGTATGCACCTTGGCCCGCCCTGCTCTGAAGGTATCCGCGGCATATTCCAGAGCACCCTTCATGCTTTTTATCATGCTATCAACAGCAATCTTTTTGCCTTGGCTCAACCCCTCTCCGACGATGGACTTCTGCAAAGTCTCAGGCAAGATCGCAGCAATTCCTGCTTCAACCAGCCCGATCCCTTCGATGGCCACCAACATACCGCGAACCATGCCCTCACTGCCTGTTTCAGCCTCCCGCACCAGTACCCGGGTATGTTCGGCCATGGTCTTCATCGTTGAGATGCCACTGTTATAAACCTTATAGCCGTTCATCACTCGGCCAAACATGCCCAGAGCAGCGTCGTTACGCATACTCTTCATGCCTTTAAGTTTTTTCAAGTGATCATTGCCAACCAAAAAACCCTGTTTTTGGTAGTTTTCGATGAGTCTTTTCATGTTGTCCGACATATTCTTCATCTTACCAGAGGCATAATTGTACATCTCATCGTTGCCCATCTTCAGGCCACCGACGGTGACCGAATCGGAACCAAAAAAGGCCGCTTTCTGTTTATCCCAAAAACTCACATCAAAATTCATTCCCATGGGAGGAGGCATCCAGCCGAACCTGATGTCTCCCCCAGGATAGAAACCTTTAAGGGTTACGGGATTGGTATTTTTCTCCCCCCCTTCTATAAGAGTACCACGGTGCCGTTTGTTTTTGGCCCAGCGCATTTTACCGTTGGGGGCAAAGAGGATGATCTCCTCCACATCACCTTCCTTATCTGCAACCTGAAAGGAAAATGTCCCCCAGGCCCCGTTGCCTATGGGTTTTGGATCATTTTTTTTCAGGTTGATAATCTGTGGTTTGGATTGACTCTGGCCGATAAAAACAAGGGCATTTTCATACTTAGTGGAAACATTAAACGCCACCTTCCTGCCCTTGAGACGATGACGCGCCTTGTACTCGGGCAGAACCACCTCAAAACGAAAACGCCCTGAGGAATCTGTCTTGGTTGAACGGGACTTGAGTAATTGCCCGGCCCTGCTCCGATCGCCGCTGAGTGTGATCTTCTCTCCGGCTACGCCTTTATTGAGTTTCTTTTTATAGGGATGGAGAATCTTTCTGAAAATTCCGGAGATAACAATGGTGTCCTTACCATTGAAGTTGCCGGCAAATTCATTCCGGTCGAGCTCGATCTCTATCGAGCAAGGGTCACATGATCCTCCACAATCAACACCCTCTTCAGTCTTATCCTTCTTTCTATTATAACAGGCATCCTCCTCTTCTGCTTCACGACCGGCAGTATCATCCACGCCCTCCTCAGACTTTTCGGCAACAGCATCACATACCCCGCCCTTGTCAGTATCTACCTCGCCCAAATCAGTATCCGTCAAGCCGTTATAACAATATGCCGGCCGAAAAAAGCCCATTGCGTATCCAGAGTCAATGAGTTGCTGCAAAATTTTCCGGGCCATCTCCTTGATATTCCCCAGCTGCTTTTCTCCATCTCTAATCTCAAAGGCAACAGCATAAGGAGATGAAAACAAATACGGTTGGGATGCATCTGTCGTGTTTGCTTTACAGGCTGTTATGACCCTTAACCGCCCTAAATATTTTTTTGTCCCCTGTCCGTAGTATTCCTCAAACCAAAGTGCGCCATTTTTAATGTACTCTTTTGATCCTGCCGGTACCGGTCCATATTCTATTATTCGGCCATACTCCTGCTTTAAAACAGGGCGCCGAGTAAACTTTTCATAAAATGGATAGCGGCACTCTGCCCCATATCGTGACTCGTTCATACGTCCCGGGTTATACAGTTTCATACTTACCCCGGGGCTTTTAGAGTATGTTTCGCCACTGTCTGATGTTTCTATCTCGTACACCGGCCAATAGGAGATACGATTGCGGTAACAAAGAGCATACTCGGCATTGGCTTGCACAGCCTGCCAAATAACCTTCTTCGCCTCATAATCGAATGGACATTCTTGTTCTGCCAAACAGAGGAAAGGCGAAAAGATGATGGTTGCAAAAAGCAGTACGTATAAAAAAATGGCCTGGTTTTTTCTCATTTCATACCTCAGAGATTATCTATTCGTAATATTGCTTATTTCAAACTGCGTTCTTTCAGACGCTTCCTAACTGTCGACCTTAATGTTAGTGGCCAAGGTGACAGGGCTGTAGTTTCCATGGCCTATTATCAGATACTGACCTTTCTTGGAAATTGTAGACATAAAATCATGCCTTTCTCTCGTATAATTATGTTTTTTATAAATTTCATATTTTTTTTAATATTAAGCTCACTATCAATCCTTTTTTATTATTACATCATGCTTTTAGAACACCAAAATCACCGGCTCGCCCGGTGCATTTGATTTGTTTAACATTCTTTAAAAATGTGGGTTAACTTGGTTTCCAGTTTTTTGGGGGAGGATCAATTTGCTATGTCGCTTGTAAATTGTAAGGTTTTATAAGAATTTCAGCCGATATTCCTAAACCTTTTTGAAGCTCTCTTATCATGGTGATGGACAGAGTTCTTTTTTTATTTAATATTTCTGATACTCGTGCCCGTGAACCAATAAGCGGTATTAAGTCTTTACGAGATAGCCCCTGACTTTCCATTTGATGAATGATAGCTTCTACAGGTTCAGGTGGAAGTATTGGATGATGTTTTTCTTCATATGCCTCGATAAGGGTTACTAATACATCAAGCCTATCTCCTTCAGGAGTATCTTTTTGAGCAAACATTAATTTTTCAGTTTCTTTCAAAGTCTCATTATAATCAGTTTCTGTTTTAATTGGTTTAATATTCATATAATCACCTCATATTGTTGTTGTATCAATTTTATCATAATCCTTGTGGCTACCGACAAAGCGTATATAAATAATACCGAAGTCGTAATTGATTGCTACCACGAGGCGATAAGTGTTGCCTTTTATGTTGAAAATTACACGGTTATTGGCAACAAAGCTGGTTTTTCTGTAATCATTTTTAATATCGTTTGAAGTTTTCCACTCTGCTAATTTTGCTTTTGCATGCCATGCTTTTAGTGGTTGTTCTGCATCTGCATGGATTTCCCAAAAAT